>JACOEF010000278.1 GCA_024998705.1 Nitrospira sp. | reverse complement strand
TCCGAATCCTTTGCCGGAGGATAGCGGCTACAAGCCGGGTATGACGAGTCAGGAATACTTTGACCACTTGTGCAAGACCGAAGCCGGGGAGTTCATCTACGAGACGGTGGAGAATGTCGACGTAATCTACATGATGCGGCCACGGAACGAAGCTACGGATTATGAGCTGGAGCACTTGTATGCATTAGAAGATCCGTATGGGCACACCAACGGTGAGGCCACAATGGGGGAGTACGACTTTGTTGCACCGAACCGGTACCACTATCTAGAACGGCACACCTGGGCTTCCCACTCGTCACTCAACTCTGCGGGGGCAGGCGCCGAGAAAAATCCGGCACAAGTCTCTGAGGAATATGAGCGATTAAGTGGCTACGACGGTCGGCATCTTGAATCAATGCACAAGGAGAAAGTGGATGCACTCAAGAGCCGGTATGGTTTTACGTGGCGAGGGCTCACGAGGCCGCATGACCGTGAACTGGGGATTGCGGGCGGCGAACTCATTGTCCTTGACCTCAAAACAAAGGACGTCCTGGGTGTTCGGCGAGGCTATATTCGAACGGGAGCAGTTCGGAACAATCTCACGGGAGTGTGGTGGTTAACCGGAAAAACGTGTCCCACATACGGGTATCGAGGCGGACGAAACAAGGATTTTGATCTGTCCTATTGGTTTATAGGCAAGGTGCTGCGATCGAGAAATTTTGAACAAAGCTTCAAGGAATTGATTCATGGCGAGTGATCTTTCCACATGGAAGAGGGCTGTCATGAGAAGTCGAGGACTCGGCCTGACGATGCGGGTGCTGGTCGCGGTGATGGTTCTGAGCGGCCTGGCAGAAACTAGCCATGCGGGGCTATTTGGAACAGACGAGACGCCTGGCGAGCGGTTTCGGAAGACCCTGGAAACAATCAAGCTGAGTTGTGAGAGCCGAAAGCTGGCTCCGGGCGAAGTGTGTGGAGAGGTGGCCAAGCTGAAACCAGCTGATCCCTTGGCGACCGAAGAGGGTCGGTTCGCCCACTCCATCACGATCCCCAATCCGGTACCGGCAGACAGCGGCTACAAGCCGGGCATGACGCCGGAGCAATACTTTGAGCACCTCTGCAAGACCGAAGCAGGGGAGTTCATCTACAAGACGGTAGAGAATGTCGACGGGCTGTACATGATGCGGGCGCGAGAATCGGTGAACGATTCTAAACTCCAGCATCTTTACGCGCTCGAAGATCCGTATGCCTATTCGGATCTCGAAACCGAGGCACCGCAAAAGCTTTTCATCAATCCCCCTTGGTGGCGCTACAACTTTTTCGAGATTCGACAGGCCGTGCCAGTTTCGAGCGTGGATACTGCTCCACGGTATCTGCGGTACTCCGGGTATGTACAGAACAGAAGGCCCATGGTTGTGGAGGAAGTATCCATGGTCAAAAGTCGATACGGCTATATCTGGCGTGGGGTGCGACGCCCTCACGACCGGGAGCTAGGAATCGCGGGTGGGGAAATCATCGTGCTAGACCTGATGTCCAATGATGTGTTGGCAGTGCGTCGTGGCTATATGCGTAGCGGCGATGTCCGGAACAATTTAACTGGAGTGTGGTGGGTAGGTGGGCACGCCTGTCCCGCATACAAGCATGCGAATCAATACACCTACGAATTCCTGAGCAGGGTTATCAAGCCCGCGCCAGTCGGGGGGCGTGAAGAAGGAAGTTTCGGTGTCGCAAAATGAGCGCAGTATTCGGTTGCAGTTTGCGCTTCAGCAAATGGCAGCGGAGAGCTACCTTGATGGAATTGATTGGTGTGATGCCGCTTAACAAGAAAATAGGGACAAGAATAGGGACCGGAAGACTTTTCTCGACCGCACGCTCCATACAAACTCCCGGCCCCGGCTCTTCAGCCGGAGCCATTGAGGCGGGAATGAACTGGGCGGAGTACAACACCTTCACGGACGAGAATTGATCATGAGAAGTCGAGAACTCAGGATGTTGATGTTTCTCTTGGCAACTGCAGTATTTCTGGGAGGGCTGGCAGAAACGAGCCATGCGGGGCTGTTTGGAACTGACGAGGCGCCAGGCTTGCCAACGAGCCACATCTGCAGCCTCATGAGGCTGCTGGCAGATCTCGGCATCGCCCCCTCGTACCGTTGAGTTCCGTTCTTGTCCCCTCCGGTCACGCAAAGCCGTCGTTGATCTCACTAGGACTCGAGCCTTCCACGATTGACTCCCTGAATGCCGCCCTCCAAATGGGTGCTTCCCGATCTTGAGCAGGCGCTTGATTTGAGCGCGCCTCACCGTGACGAGCAATCCATTCGGTTGCGACGGCGTCGATCGCTACGCATCACTACTTGAAAATCCGCCTGCCGCTCCGGTAGCATGCGCCGTTTGCCTTGACCTACACCATTTCCACGGCGGTGCTCTGTGGCGAAGAGTTGCGCACAGGTTCCGAAGGAGTACGATGGCCGACTCGACCACACAATCCGTCTGCTGGGGCACCGTCGCCCTCTTCACTACAATCACGTTGCTGACCTTCATCGGCGTCCCGCTCTTCGGCTACTACTATGACTACACCGTGCTCGATTGGGTGCTGCTCGCCGTCCTCTATATCGTGACCGGCATGGGGATCACGGTCGGATACCACCGTATGATCACGCACCGTAGCTTCGAGAGTCGCCCCTGGGTGAAAGCCTGCCTGTTAGTGATGGGAGGGTGGGCTGTGCAGAACTCGGCCCTCTTGTGGTGCGCCGACCACATCCGCCACCATGCACACACGGACGAAGAGGCCGATCCCTACAATGCCTCGAAGGGTTTCTGGCACAGCCATGTCGGCTGGTTGTTTTTCGATACCCCGTATCGTGAGGACCGGTTCGCCGCAAAATTACGCACTGACCCGATGATCATGTGGCAACACCGGTATTACTGGGTGATTGTCGCCTCCGGCTTGTTGTTGCCCTTCGCGGCCGGCTATCTGAACGGTGGATTCATCAGCGGGCTGGGGTGTTTCCTGCTCGCCGGCGTGCTGCGGACGGTGCTGGTCCTGAACTCCACCTTTACGATCAACTCCCTCTGCCATATGGTCGGCACCCAACCGCACGGCACACAGGACAGCAGCCGCGACAGTTGGTTGATCTCGTTCATCAGCTTCGGCGAGGGCTACCACAACTATCACCACACCTATTCGCACGACTATCGAAACGGAACGAAATGGTACAACTACGACCCGTCGAAATGGTTGATCTATTCCTTGTCTCTCCTGGGGCTGACCTATAACCTGCACCGCGAACGCACCTAGCCGGATGGAGGGCGGGCGCGACAGGCCAAACGGGACCCGTGAACGATGGCACGGCTCGCCCGTCGTGTAGACCTGCTCGACCCTCGATGATCACTGTTGGATTGCACGTCGAGAGTGATCGCAGTGCACGGCAGATTGTTCTCAGCGTCCCTCTCGTTCCAGTGAGTCCTCTTCTACCCAGCGCCGCACTGCGTCTACTGGCCCATTTCTTT
>JACOEF010000079.1 GCA_024998705.1 Nitrospira sp. | reverse complement strand
TCTCCAAATCTATCTGGTCTTCCTGAGGTGCTCAAACCGGTCTTCCAGCAAGGCCGCAGGAAGCGTGTGGACTGAGGCGTACCCTTGCGGTACGTCGCAAGGATGCACGCGACCGAGAACGCAGATGGAGGCCGGTTTCAGCATCTCATGCTTAGTGGCCGCACTTGCGCCGCAACGCCGCCCCCACAAACCCGCTGAAGAACGGATGCGGGTGATGCGGCCGTGACTTGTATTCCGGATGAAACTGCGTAGCCAGGAACCAGGGGTGGTTCTGCAACTCGACGATTTCAACCAGCCGGCCGTCGGGAGACAGGCCGCTCAAAATCAGTCCTTTGGCCGTCAAGCGTTCGCGATAGGCATTGTTGAATTCATACCGATGGCGATGCCGTTCGCGTATCTCACTCACCCCGTACATCTTCTGCGCCAGCGTCCCCTCGCCCAGCTTGCAGGCGTAAGCGCCGAGCCGCATGGTGCCGCCCTTGTCGTTGATCGACTGTTGATCGGACATCAGGTGAATCACCGGATGGGGGGCCCGTTCATCGAACTCTGCGCTGTTGGCTCCGGCCAGCCCAGCGACGTTGCGCGCAAATTCGATGGTGGCGCATTGCATGCCCAGGCAGAGGCCGAGAAACGGAATCTGATGCTCTCGCGCATATTGGATCGTGACGATCTTGCCTTCGATCCCCCGTGCTCCAAAGCCGCCTGGAATCAGAATGCCGTCGGCTTCGCGGAGAATACGCTCGGTCCCCTGCCGCTCTACTTCTTCGGATTCGATCCAGTTCACGTTCACGCGGGTTTCATGATCGATGCCGCCGTGCACCAGGGATTCGGCCAGACTTTTGTAGCACTCCTTCAGGCCGGCATATTTTCCGACCAGCGCGATCGACACCTCATGCTTAGGATGTTTGATCTTCTGCACCATCGCATCCCACTCGCGGAGGTTCGGCGGGCCGGTTTCCAGCTTGAGCAAACGGACGATCAACTCGTCCAGGCCTTCTTTGCGAAAGACGATCGGCACTTCGTAGATGGTCTCGACATCTTTGGCCGTAATGACCGCATCTTTTTCCACGTTGCAGAACATGGCGATCTTGGCCTTGAGCTCCGGCGGCAGATAGCGGTCGGTGCGGCACAACAAAATATTCGGCTGAATACCGATTTCACGCAGCTTGTTGACGGAATGCTGCGTCGGTTTGGTTTTTAATTCGCCGGCCGCTCCGATGTAGGGCACCAGGGTGAGATGGACGTACAGGACGTTGTCACGTCCTACGTCATAGGGCATCTGCCGGATGGCTTCCAGAAACGGCAGGCTCTCGATGTCACCGACGGTGCCACCGATTTCGACGATGGTGACGTCCGTGCCTTGCGAAATGCGCATGATGCATTGCTTGATCTCATCCGTGACATGCGGTACCACTTGCACCGTGCCGCCCAGGTAGTCACCCCGCCGTTCCTTCGTAATGACGGCATGATAAATCCGGCCGGTGGTGTAATTGTTCTCACGCGTTAGGGTCAGGGAGGTGTACCGCTCATAGTGGCCCAGGTCGAGGTCGGTTTCCGCCCCGTCTTCCGTGACATAGACTTCTCCATGCTGGTAAGGGTTCATGGTCCCCGGATCGACGTTGATGTAAGGATCGAGCTTGAGGAATGTGATCTTCAGCCCGCGGCTTTCCAGCAGATTGCCGATAGACGCGGACGCCAGTCCCTTTCCGAGCGACGATACGACACCTCCGGTCACAAAGATCAGTTTGCTCATGGTGGCACCTTCTCTCGTCATGGTTGAGTGATGCCGAGTGCGGCCTCACGGGTGCGAAGTTGTTCCAGCGCGCCGGGCACGTCCTCGGGGCTATCGATGCGTAATGAGCCATGGGTCGTTTCCCACACGCGGATACGTATCCCATTCTCCAACGCGCGCAGCTGCTCGAGCTTTTCAGCCTCTTCCAGCGTACCTGTCGGGAGGGCGGTCAGCCGGTGCAAGGTCGCTCGGGTATAGATGTACAGGCCCAAGTGAATGAAATGTAATCCCGGCACGGCGGCCCGTTTCGGATCATCCCGCACCAGCGGGATCGGCGCGCGCGAAAAATACAGCGCGTAGCCGTCGCGGTCAGTGGTCACCTTGACCACTCCCGGGTTGTGGAGATCCTGGTCGGATTCGATCCGTCGCTTTAATGTGCCCATGGTGGCGTCGCTCGTGAGAAACGGCTCGACCAGATCGGTGATGAGATCGGGATGGAGCAGGATCTCGTCTCCCTGCAGGTCCACGAAACAGTCACCGGCGCGGGTGTGTGCGACGGCAGCCACGCGGTCGGTGCCGGTGCGATAGGGTTCCGTCATCATGAGCACCTGTCCTCCGAAGCGTTCGACGGCCGATTTGATGCGTTCGTCGTCCGTCGCGACGAGGACCTCGTCGACCGCGCGACAGGCCTTCGCCTGCTCGTAGACGTGTTGGATCATCGGTTTGCCCAGCAACGCCACCAGCGGTTTGCCCGGGAACCGTGAGGATCCGTAGCGGGCTGGAATGACGACCGTGACCGACCGTTTCACGTCAGTTCTGTCCCAGGGCATCCGTGAGTTGCGCGGCGGTCACCGTGGCGGTGCCGATCATGCCCACGACCACGCCGGCGGCCTGATTGGCAAGCACCGCGGCTTCCCGCATGCTTGCGCCGGTTGACAGGGCGAGTGCCAGCGTGCCGACAACGGTGTCGCCGGCGCCGGTGACGTCATAGACCTGTCGGGCGCGCGTGGGGATATGCCAATGGTCGCCATGGGCCTGGTAGACACTCATGCCGCGCTCACCTCTGGTCACCAGGACGGTCTGGCATGCCAATCGCTGACGGATGACCGTGCCGGCTTTCGTGATGGCCTTATCGTCATCCCCTTGCACGCCCGCCGCCTGGGTGGCTTCGAGATGGTTGGGAGTGATGACGGTGACACCTTTGTAATAGCTGAAATGCTCCACCTTGGGGTCGACCACGATGGGAATTTTGCGCTGCCCGTCCAATCGAGTCAACTCCGTCATCAGTGACGCGGTGACCACACCCTTCGCATAGTCGGAGACGACGAGGCAGGAAAGTTCTTTCAGGCGTGATTCCACGTAACGGAGAATGCGGCGCTGCAGCAGAGCGGAGAGTTCCGTGCGGCGCTCGACGTCATACCGGACGATCTGTTGATTGTGGGCGACGACCCGGGATTTCCTGGTCGTCGGTCGGCTCTGATCAATGACGACGCCGCCGCGTCCCTCCCGCCGTCCTCCCAGCTCTTTAAGGAGCAAGCGTCCGCTTTCGTCGGCTCCGATCACGCCGCAGATATCCGCCTGGCCGCCAAGCGCAAGAATGTTATTGAAGACGTTCGCCGCGCCGCCGAGTTTGAGGGATTCCGATTCAACGTGGACGACCGGGACAGGCGCTTCCGGAGAAATCCGGCTCACACGCCCCCAGACGTAGTGGTCGAGGATCAAGTCCCCGATCACCAACACTTTGGTTTGAGAGAAACGCTGGACGTAGGCGCTGAGTGCGGCCTGATCCAGCGCCGTGTCTTCACCCGGTTGTCCAGTCGAGGTGCCGGCCTGTCCGGCTCGCCCTACTGGATGGCTTTTCCTAACCTTTCCCATCGTACCCATTCCGTCCATGATCCTTGGCCGCTCCACGACCAGTAAATGCGAAATGCTTTGCCGC
>JACOEF010000296.1 GCA_024998705.1 Nitrospira sp. | reverse complement strand
GAGAGTGCCGCGCGGATGTCATCCAGCGTCCAGACGAAAAATTTGCCCTCCACCCCTTCGGAATCGGCGTCGGTGGCGGAATAGAACCCGCCCTCGGAGGACGTCATTTCCTTCAGAACATAGTCGAGAGTCTCACAGGCCACGCGGCGGTAGGTGTGATCACCCGTCACCTGGAACGCTTCGACATAGACGCGCGCCAGCAACGCGTTGTCATACAACATTTTCTCGAAATGGGGCACCAGCCAACGCTCGTCGGTCGAATACCGCGCGAAGCCGCCGCCGATCTGATCATAAATCCCGCCGGCTGCCATGGCATCCAGCGTGGTGCGGACCATCGTGAGCGTATGGGGATCCTTTGTGCGGTGATAACAATGGAGCAGCAGCGAGAGGCCAGTGGCAGGGGGGAACTTCGGGGCGCCGCCGAATCCTCCCAGTTTGGCATCGAAATCCTCCGCGAACTGCGTCACAGCCATGTCGAGTTCGGCTTCGCCGACCGTGGTCGGGGAAGGGGCCTGGCTGCCGTTCTGCAGGCGCGCGGTGAGCGTCGCCGCTTGCGCAACGACGCCGGCATGGTCCTTTTCCCAATACTCGGCGAGTTTTTTCAGCAGCGTCGGAAAACCCGGACGGCCCCATCGATCCTCAGGTGGAAAATAGGTGCCGGCAAAAAACGGCTTCTGGTCGGGAGTGAGGAACACGGTCATGGGCCAGCCGCCCTGATTCCGGTTCAACGCCAATGTGGCTTGCATATAGATTTCGTCCAGATCGGGGCGCTCTTCGCGATCGACTTTGATGCAGACGAAATGTTGATTCATCAGTCGGGCAATCGCCTCGTTCTCAAACGATTCCCGCTCCATGACATGACACCAATGGCAGGAGGAATAGCCGATGGAGAGCAGAATCGGCCGATTCCGCTTCGCGGCCTCGGCCAACGCTTCAGGCCCCCAGGGATGCCAATCCACGGGGTTATAGGCATGTTGCAGCAGATACGGACTGGTCTGGTGTATCAGGCGATTCGGCTCGCGGCCGGCGGTTGTACTGGTCATGCGCGAACCGTATCACGCACCAATTGAACGGGTCAATGAAGCGAGACAGAGGAAGCGGGGCGGAGAAGGATCGGCAATCGCGCGAGGCAAAAAAATTGGCCCGCGCCGGCATCCGGAGTCGCGGGCCAATTGAGACTACGCAAGAACGTCGGAAGCGGGGATCAGTGTCCGCCCTTCTTTTCGTCCTTCTTCTTCTCTTCGCCGGACACGGTCTGGGACAGGTGTCCACCCTTCTTCTCTTCCTTCTGCTTATCATCGCCGAAGAGGGTCTGGGAGAAGTGGCCGCCCTTCTTCTCTTCATTCTTCTTGTCGTCGCCCGCGAAGGACGGAGCGGTGAATGCAACGAGAATGGCTGCCGCTACGAATGCAAATAGAGCACGCTTCATGGAAACCCCTCCTTGAAAGGTTGAGAATATAAGTGCCCACCACAAGGGCGGGGCGAGGTTAGCCAACCTGAAAAAAAAAGTCAACGAAACTCTTTGCGCCTGTCCAGGTACCCGGCAGTCTGCCCATTGCAGCGTTCCCCCCTCACCCTTCCCACGACAATCCCGGTGAACAACGTCTGGCAAATGCTGTATTTTCAATGTGATAGGGGATATTCATCAAGCTATGTATTCGACGTGAACCGGGCCGCATGGTCGTCGAAGTCCTCCTGACGTCCTCCTCTCCGGTCCGCCATTCCGACTGCGCCAGCCCCCTGACAGCTCATTCCCAGTCGGCAGGCCGATACCGAATACGCGCGATTCCGCCCGCCTCTCTTCTTACGGTGCCTTCCATACTCGCGCCTGCACGCCAGGCGTTCGAGTCCCACCTGCTGTGATACACTCATAAGGAGAGCACCTCACTTCCTCGGTCAACAACTATGACCACGGATGATATCGGTCCCTATTCCAACTACCGCCTGACCGTCCGCCTCGCACTCCTCAACAAACCCGGCATCTTCGCGAAAGTCGCCGGCCTGCTGGCAGAAGAGGGGGCGAACCTCGGGGCCGTGGACATCGTGTCGGCCAATGCCGAACGCATGATCAGAGACATCACCTTCGATGTTCAGAACGAGGCGCATGGAGAACATGTCCTTGAACGCCTCGAAGCCCTACCGGAAGTGAACGTGCTCTCGGCATCCGACCGCATTTTCCTCCTCCATCTGGGTGGAAAAATCAGAGTCCAGAGCAAAGTCCCGGTCAATACGCGCAACGTCCTCTCGATGATCTACACCCCCGGCGTAGGGCGCGTGTGCCAGGCCATCGCAACAGATCCCTCGAAAGCTTATGTCTTCACGATCAAGAGCAATAGCGTGGCCGTCGTCACCGACGGATCTGCGGTGCTCGGACTGGGCAACCTCGGCCCGGCCGCCGCGCTGCCGGTGATGGAAGGCAAAGTCATGCTCTTCAAGGAACTTGCCGGGATCGACGCCTGGCCGATATGCATCGCCACACAGGACCCCGACGAAATCATCCGGATCGTGCGCGGAATCGCTCCGGGATTCGGGGGCATCAATCTGGAAGACATCAGCGCGCCACGTTGCTTTGAGATTGAACGGGCGCTCAAGACGTCCCTCGACATTCCTGTCATGCATGACGATCAGCACGGCACGGCTGTCGTCCTGCTCGCTGCTCTGAGCAATGCCTTAAAGGTGGTCGGAAAACGGATGGAGGACGTCAGGATCGTCGTGAACGGGCTGGGTGCGGCCGGCACCGCCTGTTGTCGCATTCTGCTCGCCGCCGGAGCCTCACATCTCATCGGCTGCGACAAAGAGGGCGTCGTGCTGACGGGAGATGCGGAGGAACTGCGAGCCTGTCGCACCGACCTTCAGGCCTGTATCCGTCGTGATCAGCCGCGTGGAACATTACACGATGCGTTGAAGGGCGCCGACGTGTTCATCGGGCTCTCCGTGGGCAATGTGCTGAATCGGGAGGATCTCGAACGAATGAATCAGGACCGGATCGTCTTTGCGATGGCCAACCCGGATCCGGAGATCGATCCCAAGGTCGGCGACGAGGCGTCACGCATCTTTGCGACCGGGCGTTCGGACTTTCCCAATCAGATCAACAACGCCCTCTCGTTTCCAGGTATTTTCCGCGGGGCGCTCGACGTGCAAGCCAGCGAAATCAACGAAGCCATGAAGCTGGCCGCCGCCCAAGCCATCGCCGGTTGTGTGCCTGCAGATGCCCTGTCCGAAGACTACATCATCCCCAGCGTATTCGATCGCGACGTAGTGCCGCGTGTCGCGAAGGCGGTGGCCGCCGCCGCGCGCGCAACCGGGGTGGCCCGCCGCCGTATCCGGATCGACGACGACCTTCGCTGATCGCTCCTCCTCAGCATTCCCCCCATTCGTTTGTCTGCATCGTTGGCACGCTGCGCGTAATCCATGTAGAGTAGGCGGCTATGTTACGAAGGCCGTCTCTGCGCTCAACGCATATGGCGAGATGAGCTTCATTTGACCGGCGTTTAGGAGTTACGCGTGACCCCAACCACCATTGAATTGATCGGAACCGTCCTGTTTGCCGTCGCGATCCTGCACACCTTTTCAACCGCATTTTTTGAACATCTGGCCCATACGCGACCGGCGCACGCAGGGCTGTGGCACTTATTGGGTGAAGTCGAAGTGGTCTTCGGCTTCTGGGCCTTCGTGCTTGTGACAACCATGTTTTTTACTGATGGCGCCGCCGCCGCCACCCACTACCTGGATTCGCGTAATTTTACGGAACCGATGTTCGTCTTCGCGATCATGGTCATCGCGGGGACACGCCCGATCCTGCATACCGCCACGACCGGAGTGCGGCTGCTCAGCAAGGCTCTCCCGCTGCCGCACAATCTGAGCGCCTATTTCACCGTCCTGGCCCTCGTTCCTGTGTTGGGCTCATTCATCACTGAACCCGCAGCCATGACGCTGGCTGCCCTGATGCTGCGCGATCGGTTTTTTCGCAACGGCCTTTCACGGCGTTTGCAGTATGCCACGTTGGGAGTGCTGTTCGTGAATGTCTCGATCGGAGGGACGCTCACCCCCTTTGCCGCGCCTCCGGTCCTGATGGTGGCCGGAACCTGGAACTGGGATTTCCCGTTCATGATGGAGACCTTCGGCTGGAAAGCGGCGGTCGTGGTAGTCAGTAACGCGCTGATTGCGACCCTGTTATTCCGGAAGGAACTCTGTCGAATCTCGACAACGGTCCGCGAAAATGCCCATGGCAAGGTGCCCCTCACCATGGTGATACTCCACCTGGTTTTCCTGGGCTTGGTTGTGCTCTTCGCCCATCATCCGGTGATGTTCATGGGGGTATTCCTGTTCTTCCTGGGTATCGCACAGGCCTATGAACGCCACCATGATCGTTTGATCCTGCGGGAAGGGTTGCTCGTCGGGTTCTTTCTGGCGGGCCTCGTCGTCCTGGGAGGACAGCAGCAATGGTGGCTACAGCCCGTCTTGCTGAGCATGAATAGCGACGCGGTATTCTTCGGGGCCACGATTCTGACGGCCTTCACCGACAACGCCGCATTGACCTATCTCGGGTCACTCGTCGAAGGACTATCGGATGGATTTAAGTACGCCCTGGTCGCCGGCGCGGTCACCGGCGGCGGACTGACCATCATTGCCAACGCCCCGAATCCAGCCGGTCTTGCCATTCTTCGCAGCCACTTCGAAGATGAGACCGTGAATCCGCTCGGATTGTTCCTCGCAGCGCTGCCGCCAACGGTCGTGGCGGCCCTGGCGTTTCGCTTGCTGTGAATCCTGACGACAGAGTGACCTGTGAAATGTCATTCTCCTCGACCGATCTTGTCGCCCTACTGGTTGCGGTTGCGCTGGCTGCATTGGGCGGGCATCTTTTTCATAGCGCACGTGGATTCGTCCTGTTAGCAGGATATGCGGCCTACGTCGCGATGACACTCGCGCAGGCATAGCCCGCATTATTCATGAGCGCTTCTACTCCAACCGCTGATCCGCTGCTGCGACGAGCCTTCGGCCAGCGGGCTCGCCCATCGGACCCTCCACGTACTGCACGAGTACGCATCGGGGCCTCCGGACTCCGCGCGCCGGTCTCGCGACGCGCCTCAGCGATTTCATGACGAACCGTCATGAATAATGCGGGCTAGACGTTCGTTCTCCGTTCTGAAATCGCTTCCGTCCTGCCCGAGCGCTCCGAGAACGAGACGGTGGTTCGGCAGAGACTGTTTCTGGTGGGATTGCCGCCACGATCATCGCACGGCTCGGCTTCCGATGCCTGTAGACCGCTGATTTTTTCTCCGGATCGCTCCGGATGCTCTGCACTTATCGAAGCGCAAACGGTTGTGCTAAGATGCTCACGACCTTGCCGGAATGCTGTGAGGTCACGCCAACGAGGACTCGTGGCTTTTTCAACCAATCGCCTGTTCAAATATCAACGAGGCATGCGGCGACGCATCGGCATGTTGCGCGCCAAGAACGTCGACAGCATGGAGTTTGCCGTCGACTTCATGATGCAGGAACGAGTCGACAGCTACTTCCGCATCGAGCCGGGCCTCGAAGAAGTGGAACGCTCGCTGCAGCAGATCGAAGATGAGTTGGACCTGGTCAAAGATGTCTCGGGTGCGATTCGTCTGGAATCCCGCTTAGAGTTCGTCGAAGACCGCTGGGATGAGCTCGATAGTGAAGTGCGTGAGCGCCCGCGCCGGCGACGTCGCAAGATCAACCTGGCAGACTTTCTCAAAGCGGCAGGAGGGGAGGGGAACCCCACCGGTGCGACCAATGAAGTCACGAATGCCTACGACGCCTATCAGTTGCTAGGGTTGGAATTCGGCACGCCGCTGGCCGATGTCACCACCGCCTTCCGCCAACGTGCCAAAGAGCTTCACCCTGACGCCCGCAACGGCGACCGCAGTTCAGAACCTGAACTCCGACGCATTCTCGAAGCCTATCAATTCCTCAAAGAATACTTAAGCCTCAGCAACACCGAACCGCCGATTTCGCGCGGGGCGGAATATCGTCCCACTGAGTAACCTATGGCCATACTGCGCCCCGATCAGAGCTTCATTACCTCCGACGACGCCCTCGACGCCCTCTGCGATCAACTCACCCACAGTTCGGTCATCGCCATCGACACCGAGTTCATGGGAGAGGAACACTTCATCCCTCGCTTAGAACTTATCCCGGTCGCGGCAGAAGGTGTGGCAGCGGTTATCGATTTCCCTGCCGTGCAGGAGACTGCGCCGATGGCCCGGTTTTGGGACATCGTCTGCGACGCCCGCATCGAGAAGGTACTCCATGCGGGACGACAGGACCTGGAACTGTTTGCGCATCATGCCGGACGGTTACCGAAACCCTTTTTCGATACGCAGATCGCCGCCGCCATGGTCGGGTATGGAGCGCAGACGGCCTATGCCAATCTGGTGCAGCGAGTCCAGGGCGTGAAACTCGACAAAGCCCATACGTTTACGAATTGGAGTCAACGGCCGCTGAGCCAGGAGCAACTAGTCTATGCCCTGGACGACGTGACCTTTCTGCTGCCGGTGCACCGGCATCTCCGGCAAAAATTGTCCGTCATGGGTCGTTTGGAGTGGGTGGGTGAGGAGTTCTCCCGCTTGGAGGTATCCCTCGGTGCCCAGGCGCGCGACCCGCAGGAACGGTATCAGCGCATCCGTGGATGGGATAGCCTCAAGCCGCGCGCGGCCGGTGTTCTACGTGACCTCGCAGCCTGGCGGGAAGGGGAAGCGCGACGTCGTAATGTCCCGAGAGGACGCGTGATGCGCGACGAGGTGCTGGTGCAGCTGGCCCGTCAAACGCCGCGGACACTGGATCAATTGCGCGGCATGCGGGGCATGTATTCGTCTGAAGTCGAACGCAACGGGCAAGCCCTTCTCACTACCATGCAGCAGGCGCTGGCGCGACCGGAGTCCGAGTGGCCCGAGGTTCCGCGTGATCGCAAGCCAGACCCCGAGTCCACCGGGGTGCTGGAGCTGCTGCAAGCCGTGCTGAAGTCCCGTGCCTCCGTGGAAAATATCGCTCCGACGTTGATCGCCACCACGGGCGACTTGCAGGCGCTGGTCGAACGCGCCTCGCCGGTGGAGGAGATGGACATTCCCGTGTTGCGAGGATGGCGGCGGCAACTGGTCGGGGAAACACTCCTCAGTGTCTTATCCGGCGATCTGAAGGTGTGGATCGACCCGCAACTCGGCAAACTCCGCTTCGGCCATCTCGATCACCCGTAATCTCCGCCGTTTACCGGGTCGTGCCTGGAGAGGCCTGGGCGCGGCTGCGAGGCCGGCGCTCCTTCCACAACCCCAACAACAACGTCAGCAGGGCCAGACCGATTTCGTCGGCCAGCGGGATCACGTCCGGCACAATGATGTCCGCCAGGGTCAGGACGGCGAACAACACAAAGAGGGACGGAAAACGAAGGTTGAGCCGCTGCAGAATCCGCCCGAACAGTGACACGCGATCCATGGAGCCGAATGCAAACATAGGCGCAGTCCTCCGTCATGCCCGCCCGGCGCCTCCGCAGAAGTGCCAGGCGCCTACGTTAGTTACAGCAGTTTGCTGATCGTTTCCGCCGGGCGTGCCAGCATGGCCTGATCACCCTTTTCGACGAGCGGACGCTGAATCAAATCCGGATGCAGGACCATCTGATCAAGCAGCTAATCCTCGCTTAGCGTGGGATCGGACAACTTCAACGACTTATACAGATCTTCTTTCGCACGTAACACCTCACGCGCGGTCAGTCCGGCTTTCTTCAGCAGGGCCTTGAGCCGGCTCTTTGTGAACGGCTGTTCATAATAATTGATCGCCTTTAACGGTGTCCCGCTTTCGCGCACAATCCGCACGGCTTCGCGACACGTTGAACAGGTAGGTTTTTGATAGATCGTCATCTCCGCCATGCTGTTAGCCTTTCCTCCTCCAAGAAGGTTCCCTTGACGCAAATTTTTGACCTGTGTTACATGGACACAGGAGATTTCACCCTAACGCGATACGATTGACCTATGCCCATTTTTGGAACCGACACCAGCGACCAAGCCGGCAAGTTTGCATGCACGTCGACGACGCAACGCACCTTGAAAGATCTGCGCACCAAACGCAAGGGTCAACCGGTGTTTGTCGTCGGCCATCGCTTAGAACGAAAAGGCACAGAAGCCACCTTTGAAGTCTTCAACGACCGTCTGGCGATTATTCGATTCGCTGACGAGGTCAAGCTGGGGTACGATCCGCTCGAACTCCTGCTTCCGACTGAAATCGATGAGCAAGGGGTGGCGTATTTCGAAATCCGTACGTGCCGGCAATGTGAGCAATTTTTTCCGCTCACGGTCGACGAATGCGACGCCGACGAAGAACCGACCCTCTGCCCCGCTTGCGCATCGTAGCGGACCGCTATCAGGATGCGCAAAAAGTCCGTCCTTTTAGTCCGTCGTTCGTCTCTGGCTTCAGCCCAATTGCCGTTCCTGACAAGATATACGGCACGATTCACGCGGCACCGATGTCGAAAACGCCGCGGGCCGATTTTTTCCGCTTTCTCACTAGTCTGCCAACGGCGCAATCTCCACCGCCTTCTTAATCAAGCAATCTCCGGCATACCCCTGCAGCGCCATGGGCAGCATGCTGGCGTCGAGCACCCGCGCTGAAGTGACCTTGACCCCATCGCCCGTCCTCATGCCTTCGATCTTGAGCGCATGGCAGACCTCCAGCGAGCGCCAGACCGGATTTCCAAGGATCGATTCTCCCGGCAGGAGTTTGACGTCAGAAACCGCACCGTCGAGTAACACCTTCGCCGGCACGTGCGTCTTATCTTTCGGCACGTCACTGATGACGGCAAACACCGTCTGTTCGTCGGCCGCCCACGCCGGGGACAGGAGGCCCAACACCAACAGCGGTAACACTCTCCATGCCCATAAGCGGAACAGGCTCATGCCTCACCTCGTGGTTGCGTTGGGCGACGGACTCAAAGACATCTGGCGATCAGCGGATGGAGCGATTCCGGGTGCCGCGGGTGGAGTCCCTGGGCCAGGCCCGCCATGACTCAGCGTGCTGCGTCCGATGCGAGCATCCCCAATAGTGCCTGTAGGAGGTTCGCCCCGCCCGACCATGAACAGGGCCGCGCCCAGGGCCAGGAGCCCGACCAGCACAAGTATGCGCGTCAAACCCGTCACTCCACGCCTCCGAATCCGACAATGACCGAACCTTTGGCCAGTATGCCAAGCGTGTCGCACCAATTCAAGGTGAAGGCTGAGTCAATAGCGCGAATCATGGTAAGCTAAACCACGCACAGGGGCAGGGGACCGTACCGGAACCAGGCGCGTGAAAGCACGTCCGCTGCCGCCAAGTGCACACATAATGGGTCATCATTCCTTCTGTTGAGGAGAGGAGACAGCGTCTATGCCGCACGACTTCATGCCGGGACTGGCCGGGGTGCCTGCCGCAAAATCAGCGATCAGCGATGTGGATGGAACACGAGGAGTGCTGGAATATCGTGGCATCCGCGTGGAGGAACTGTGTCAGCAGTCGTCGTTTCTTGAAACCAGCTATCTGCTGCTGTTCGGGCGACTGCCGAACGCGTCTGAGCTCAGGCAGTGGGTGGACGACGTAACCCATCACCGGCGGATTAAATTTCGCATCGTGGACCTGCTGAAGGTCATGCCAGAACATGGACATCCCATGGACGCGTTACAAGCAGCCGTCGCGGCACTCGGCATGGTCTACCCGGGCCGCAATGTGAAAGACGTAGCCAACAACTACTGGTCGGCGGTGCGCCTGATCGCCAAACTCCCCACCATCGTGGCCGCCTGGGCGCGTTTAAGACGCGGGGACGAGTACATCCCACCGCGGGATGATCTGCCATTTTCCGATAACTTTCTCTATATGCTGACCGAAACGGTTCCGCATCCGCTGTGGAGCGAAGTCTTCGATGACTGTCTGATTTTGCACGCCGAGCACACCATGAACGCCTCGACCTTTGCCGGCATGGTGACGGCCTCGACCCTGGCCGACCCCTATACGGTGGTGGCCTCTTCGATCGGCGCGTTGAAGGGTCCGTTGCACGGTGGTGCCAACGAAGCCGTCGTCATGATGCTGCGGGAAATCGGCACCCCCGCTCACGCCGGCACGGCAGTGGAAAACAGGCTGCAGGGGAAAAACAAACTCATGGGGTTCGGGCATCGGGTCTACAAGGTCAAGGATCCCCGTGCGACCGTGCTGCAGGAGCTCTGCATGCGGCTGTTTAATGTCTGTGGAACGTCTCCGCTCTATGAGGTGGCGGTGGCGGTAGAGCAACTCGCGGGCGAACGATTGAAGGACAAAGGGATTTACCCGAACGTCGACTTTTACTCAGGCATCATCTACGACAAGATGGGCATCGAGGTGGATTTGTTCACGCCGCTGTTCGCCATGGCGAGGGTGAGCGGGTGGCTGGCGCACTGGTTGGAGCAATTGCGGGAGAACAAACTGTACCGGCCGGACCAAATCTACTCCGGGGAGCATGACCGGCACTACGTGCCGATGGAACGGCGGTAGCCTGAAAAACGGCTACTCGGTGCGACCGATGAACCACCACAACACAATCGATGTCACGAACATGATGCCGCCGAGCAGTGCATAGGACATGAATTCCAGCATGGTCATCGTCTCCCTGTGTGAAGGGAGCTACTAAATAATGCCGGGGGCCTCAATGTCAAGGCCCCATCGACGACGGGAACTCTTTACCCCTCGGCCTTGACTTCATCGGCAAGAAGATTACCTCCTCTCTAGTAAGTAGGATGTCTCAAGTGAACACCGGTAACAACATCCACAGAGGGAGGTTCTTCCATGGCGATTGTACGATGGGATCCGTTCAGGGAGTTGGAAGACATGTCGGAGCGGCTGAATCGCATGATTGCGCGGCCGGCAAGCAGCGCAGCCGCCGGACAAGGGAAAGAAGTCATGACGGTGGCCGACTGGATTCCGACCGTGTACATCAGCGAGAGCGAAGCCGAATATGCCATTAAGGCCGAGCTTCCGGAGGTAAAAAAGGACGATGTAAAGGTCACGGTGGAAGATGGGGTGCTCACCATTCAAGGTGAGCGGAAGCAAGAAAAGGAGGACAAGGGGACGAAGTACCATCGGATCGAACGGTCGTATGGTCGGTTCGTCCGAAGCTTCACGCTTCCTGATTCGGTCGACGAGAGCAAAGTGAAGGCAGAATATGTGGACGGCGTCCTGCTCCTGCATCTCCCGAAATCGGAGAAGGCGAAACCGAAACAGATCGACGTCAAGATCGCGTAACAGGACCCTGTGCCATGAAAAGGAAGGCCCGCCCACTGCGGGCCTTTTCTTATTCCGCAATCCTACCCGCCATCACATCGCCATTTCTCTATCGGACCCGAAAGATGTCGTTCACCGAAGGGTGCGCGCAATTTCCACGCCCGGGCACAGCCATGCTTGTGCTTCCGCACGGGGACCGTTTAAGATGCCCCGCTCCAGCATGTCAACCGCCAGCTATTCGAGGAGACCCGACGATGAAGAAAGCTTCGCGCACCACCGGCACCACCGCCTCCATGACCACGTCCACACGCATGGAGCGCGACACGATGGGAGAACTGCCGGTTCCCTCCAATGCCTATTATGGGGTCCAGACCGCCCGCGCGATCGAGAACTTCCCGATCAGTTCCCTGCGCATTCCCCGCGCCATGATCCGGGCCATGGGACTCATCAAACGCGCCGCCGCTTCGGTGAACCATTCGTTGAAACTACTCGATAAAAAGCCGGCCGACGCCATCGTTCGCGTCGCCACCGAAGTGGTGGAGGGACGCCTGGATGCCGAATTTCCGGTGGATATCTTCCAAACCGGTTCCGGCACCTCCACCAACATGAATACCAACGAAGTCATCTCGAACCGGGCCACGGAACTGCTCGGCGGCGCCAGAGGCAGCAAACTGGTGCACCCGAACGATCACGTGAACCTGGGCCAATCCAGCAACGACGTGATCCCGACCGCCATCCACATCGCGGCCTCGGAGACGATTCAACGGCAACTGATTCCCGCACTCACTCGGCTGCACAAGGCGCTCAACGGGAAAACACGCGAGTTCGACAAGATCGTCAAAATCGGCCGCACCCATTTGCAGGACGCGACGCCGGTCCGGTTGGGTCAGGAATTCGGCGGCTATGCCAGACAAATCGAGCTGGGCATCGCACGCATGAAACGAGCGCAGGCGGCGCTCAGCGAGGTGGCCCTCGGAGGGACCGCAGTCGGCACCGGACTCAATTGCCACCCGAAATTTGCGGGTAAAGTCATGGCCATCATTTCGAAAGAAACCGGATGCGCTTTTAAGGAAGCGGTCAACCACTTCGAAGGCCAATCCGCACAGGACTCGTTGGTCGAGGCCAGTGGTGAATTGCGCACGCTGGCGGTGAGCCTGATGAAGATCGCCAATGACATTCGCTGGCTCGGGTCAGGTCCGCGCTGCGGCCTCGGCGAGATCAACCTTCCGGAAACCCAGCCTGGCTCCTCCATCATGCCGGGCAAGGTCAATCCGGTTATCGCGGAATCCGTCACCATGGTCTGTGCCCAGGTGATCGGCAATGATGTCACGATCACCGTCGGAGGTCAGGCGGCCAATTTCGAATTGATCG
>JACOEF010000435.1 GCA_024998705.1 Nitrospira sp. | reverse complement strand
GATCTCATCGATCACGGTGATGATGTCCGCAATCTTTTTGCTGCTCTTATTGATCTCACCCATGGCTTCCACCGCGCGAACCGTAACGGATCCACCCTTGTCGGCGATGTCGCGCGCTGCGATGGCCAACTGGTTGGCCTGTTTGGCATTGTCGGCATTTTGCTTCACGGTCGAGGTCATCTCTTCCATAGAAGCCGACGTCTGCTCCAACGCACTGGCCTGCTCAGACGTGCGCTGTGAAAGGTCCTCGTTGCCTTTGGTGATCTACTCCGCGCCGGCGGTGACACTTTCTGCGCCGTCGCGCAACGTCGAGATCGCGACACTCAACGTGTTCATCGCACCGTTCAGGCTGGACTTCATTTGCTCGAACTCACCCTGATAGGTCCCTGTCATGGTCTTGGTGAGATCGTTGGCCGCCATCGCTGTGAGCACCATCTGGGCCTCATGCAAGGGCGTCACGACGGCATCGAGCATCTTATTCACGCCTTCGGAGAGCGACTTAAAGAAGCCTTCAAACTCCGCCGCATTGATGCGTTCCGAAAGCTGTCCGGCCGCTGCCGCACCGATGAGCTTGTCGATTTCTATCTGCGCCTTCTTCTGGGCGCTGACATCGGCCCACTCGACCACGTTCCCGAGGTACTCGCCCTTTTCACCCATGATGGCCGCGACCGCAAGGTCGAGCGTCAATGGCCCGATCTTGATTTCTGTTCGGTACGGCAAGTTCTGCGGGTTGTCGAGCAAACGGCGTTGGTGCGCCGGATTCTTGTGATACTGATCGACGTTCGACCCAATGACTTTCGCGACGGAGAATGTAGGCATGACTTTCTGAATATCGGATTCTAGCCGGCGCAATGTGGTGGCAGATTGGTTATTGGCATACACGATCGTGTAGTTGCGATCACACACGAGCACGTTTGATCGCGCATTGTCCAGAGACGCCTTGAGCCGGGACATTTCGGTTTCGATTCTGCGCTTCTCTGTGACATCGGCCCACTCCAACGCATTCCCCAAGTATTCGCCCGTGGGGCTCATGATCGCCGTGACTAATAGGCTGAGTGTTAACGGGCCGATGTGAATATCCGCGCGATGCGGCATGTTGGCAGGGTTCGACAAAATTCGACGCTGTTTGCTCGGGTCCACGTGAAAGTCATCGATGCACACTCCCACGACAGCGGCAGCACTGAACTTCGGCAGCACTTTCTTGATTTCTGACTCGAGAGTGGTGAGGGTCTTTTGCGCCGTCGAGTTGGCATATGTGATCACCAGATTGCGATCGCACAGCAGAATATTGTTCTGCGATTGATCTAGGGCCCCCAGGTAGAATCCCAGCATGTCCGTTCCAGCAGAGGCGCCCTTCTTTTCTTTTGCCTTACTCATCGTCTTCTCTCCTTGGGTGGATTGTGCACGCTCTGCTCCGGCAAGCATGATGCTTTTGATCGCTCCGTAGGCTTCAGTCCAGGCTTGCTTGACCTGAGGGGTCCATGCCGATCCGGCCACTTCGCCGAGAACGGCCAGAAGATTTTCTCCGACCGCATCGTAATGGGCCGGCTGCGCGCCGTACCCCACATGCCTGGCTCCCATGTCCTGCAGGACAGGCGTGAGTTTCTCGGGGCGACGGAGGTTCTGAATCACCAAGACTAAGGACGCTAAGAGTTTCTTTTTCTGTTCCTTGATCGAGGTCTTCTTGAACAGGGGCTTCACTGCCGGGTACTGCTTGAACAGCCGCTCATAAAACCGGGAGACCAACTCTTCTCCCTTGGGGGCAACGAGCTTAAAACTGGACTCTAATAATTCAACATTCAATGCCATGTCCTGGTCTCCCTTGGTTCGAGTAATTAGGCTGCAGCTTTCGTCGCTTCTTGCATGTCGCCATCGGTCAACAGACGATCCATATCTAATAGTGCCACCAACTTGTCGCCGGCCTTGCCGATGCCGTTTAAGAAGCTCACGTCCACCTGTGCTCCGAACTGCGGAGCGGGTTGGATGTCCTTCTTGTCGATGTCCAAGACGTCCGACACTGCATCCACCACGAGTCCCATGATTTTTTCTTTCACGACCACCACCACGATGACAGTGAACATGGTGTACTCGATTGTCGGCATGCCGAACTTCGTCCGGAGCTCCACGATTGGAACGATGGTACCGCGCAAATTCAGCACGCCCTTGATGTGAGCCGGCGTATTGGGGATGCGTGTGACGGCCGTGTAGCCTTTAATCTCCTGAACCCGGAGGATGTCCACTCCGTACAGTTCTTCCCCCAGCTGGAAGGTCAGGAATTGACTGCCGTCCGTCGTGAGTCCGATCTGCTGATTCGAATCTTTTCCCGTCAATTCCTGTGTCGCCATCGTAGCCTCCTCGCCCTGTTCGTGGAATCGTTCTCGCCGATCCTGTCTAGAACTCTGCCTCTACGCCGCCTTTGCCGTGCCTTCCCGCGCAATGTTGAGCAATCCGCGGACATCCAAAATAAAGCCGACGGTGCCGTCGCCGAGAATGGTCGCACCGGCCACTCCTTCGATTTTCCGGAAGTTCTGCTCCATACTCTTGATCACGACCTGTTGTTGCCCAAGAATTTCATCGACCATGACCGCGACGCGTTCGCCCTCCGTCTCGAGTATCAACAGAATCGCCTTGGTAGGATCCGAGATTTCCGGCTCCAGCTGAAACACCTCATACAAGCGCATCAGGGGAAGATAGGTGCCGCGCACATTGACCAACTCCCCTTTTCCGACGAGGGTCTTGAGCATCTCGCGTTTGGGCTGAATCGATTCGAGAATCGACAAGAGCGGAACGATGTACGTGTCTCGACCGACACGAACGGTCATGCCCTCGATGATTGCGAGCGTGAGCGGGAGCTTGAGGGTAAAGGTAGTGCCTTTGCCCGTGACGGTCTTGATGCTGACCGTGCCACCCAGTCCTTCGATGTTTCGCTTCACCACGTCCATGCCGACGCCTCGACCCGACACATCGGTGATCTTGTCCGCGGTGGAGAAGCCCGGCTTGAAGATAAGCATCCAGATCTGCTCATCCGACAGTTTGTCGGATTCCGCGATCAATCCTTGTTTGATTCCCTTCGCGACAATCTTGTCTCGATTCAGTCCGCGCCCGTCGTCCTCCACCGTTATGCAAATGCTGCCGCCTTCATGAAAGGCGTTGAGGAGAATAATGCCTTGTTCCGGTTTGTCGGCAGCAAGACGCTCGTCGGGTGGTTCTAAGCCATGATCCGCCGAATTGCGGACAAGGTGGGTCAGCGGATCGCCGATCGATTCAATCACGGTCTTGTCGAGTTCAGTCTCTTCTCCGGACAGGATCAGTTGAATTTTTTTTCCGGCTTTGCCCGACAAGTCGCGAACCAGACGAGGGAATCTGCTGAACGCATTGCCGATAGGAACCATGCGGATCCCCATGACGCGCTCTTGGATCTCGCGTGTATTTCGTTCCAGTTGCGCGACGCGCTCCAGTAATACCGGCAGTTGATTCATCTCAAAGCGAGAACCGAGATCGCTCAGCATCGACTGAGTAATGACCAATTACCCGACCAAGTTGATGAGACGATCGATCTTGACGGTATCGACCCGGATCGACGGAGTTTCCGCCTTCTTCGCCGGAGCGGTGCTTTCAGATTGTTTCTTCAGTGCCTCGGAGATCTGCTCTGGTGTGGCCATCTTCTGTTCGACCAGAATTTCGCCAACCTTTTTTTGCTGGGATAACGCTTGATTCAGCTGAGACTGTGACACCACGCCGGTTTCGACAAGGATTTCTCCCAATGGCTTCGCGCCGTCTGATGCAACGTGGGCGGCGTGCGCGGCGACCTGACTCTCCACAATCGTCAGGATGCTGTCCTCGCGCACGAAATCGAAGACCGCTTCGATGACTTTGAGATCCTTGACGGTTTCCAGATCGATGGTCCAACCGAGGTAACAGAGCTCGGCATCCAATTCAGTCAATGTGGGCAACCGGCTGGCATCCAAGACCAGATGTGTCAGAGTGCCCAGTCCGGCCAGTTCCTTGATAAACTGACCAGGATCCAATCCTCGTTGGAATAGATACCCCGGCGGCACCCAGGTAATGGTATAGCGGCGCATGCCCGGAGCATGTGCTTGAGGAGCGGCTGCGGAGCCGGTCGCTGTGTGTCCTGCAGATGGTCCACCTTGGCACGCTTCGAGTCTGACGCTCAGAGCTTCGACGTGAGCCGCGTCGGGTGATTCTCCCGTGCGCGCGCAATCAATTAACGTTTTGAGACAATCCAGTGACTGCAGTAGGAGGTCTGTGATGTCGACCGTGACCACCATCTGACTGCTGCGTAGCTGATCCAATACCGATTCCATCTTGTGCGTAAACTGAGAGACGGCGGTGAAGCCGAACATCCCGCTGTTGCCCTTGATGGAATGCGCTCCGCGAAAAATGCGGTTCAGCAGATCGATGTCGCCAGGTCGTTGCTCGAGCTGAAGCAATCCCTCTTCGATGGTCGTCAGGTGTTCCTGCGATTCTTCGAAAAAGGCATCTTTGAATTGTGAGAGGTCAGTGCTCATGTTTCCCCTGCTTCTGTATCGCTGGTACTGCCGGCTCGTTCACATGGGCTGCCAGGCGGGCACTTACCCAGGCAGCACCTTCTTAATCACGGCCATCATCTGTTCCGGATTGAAGGGCTTCACGATCCATCCGGTGGCGCCGGCAGCCTGGCCTGCCTTTTTCTGGTCATCAGAGGCTTCCGTGGTCAGCATCAAGATGGGCGTGAACTTGAGCGCCGGCATCTTCCTGATCTCCTTGATCAGCGTGATGCCGTCCATCTCCGGCATGTTCAGATCGGTGACGACGAGGTCCGGCTTGGCTCCGCCGTTCACCTTGCCGACCGCCTCTTTGCCGTTGCCGGCTTCCACAACCTGATAGCCTGCGCTGGTCAGGGTGAACGCCACCATCTGTCGCATTGTGGGAGAATCGTCGACAACCAATACCGTTTTCGCCATGGCGCACTCCTTAATTCTTCTGATGATCCGACGTTACTTAAAACAACGTGACATTGGTGTCTTCTACAGGGGCTTTCCCCTGGGATGGCGCAGGGACGTACCCGATTGCAACCCGGTGAAATATCGAACGTTCTTCTTCCATCGTATAGCTGCGGTCGAGCTTTGCTAGGAAATCCATTTTACCGACGACCTGATCGTGGGACTGGCCCTGGATCAAGGCATCCATTACCGCGCGAACCTCAGTGAGCGGTTGAATCACATGCTCCAGTTTTTGCCTTGTGATGTCCTGAAATTGGAGGGCCATGATGATTTGGCCGACATCTCGCGCGAGTTCATCGGCATGGGATTTTGACGTCATCACGGCAGACTTCAGCGCATTGTTACGGTCGGCCAGGCCCCGGGTCATCTGATCGAGCCGATGCTTAGTTCCCAAGGTTTTGCTCAAATCGACCGACGCGAGACTCTCCACCGTGCTCATGGCCAATGTCGTGTTTTTCTGTACGTCCTTCACCAGACTGTTGATGCTGTTGGCCGCTTGCCCGGAACGATTCGCCAGTTTGGCGACCTCATCGGCCACGACGGCGAATCCACGGCCATGCTCCCCGGCCCGGGCGGCTTCGATCGCGGCGTTGAGGGCCAGTAAGCGCGTCTGATCGGCAATAAACTCAATCTCGCCGATCATCCCGGTAATCGCTTTGGTACTTCGCTCGACTTCGTCCATAATGGTTGCAATCTGAAGGGCCATTTCCGATGACTTCATCACGTCACCAACAAACCCTTCGAGCATCGTATCGGCGGTCTTGAGGACCGTATCCACGCTCATTTCACCGTCGCCGAACAGATGCGCGGATTGATTGGCCTGCTGTGTCGCTCGGGCGGCAATCATGCCGAATCGTTGTCCCAAATCGGTCGCTGCCCGCTCCGTCTGCTCGATCACACTTTTCATCTGAGCGTTCAGGACCTGTACAAGCGGAAGTGTCGATTGCCCGAGTTGCTCCCAGGCCATAGTACGCATCGCACGTTCTTTCAGCATGGCCTCCTGTGTGACCTGCAATGCCTCTCTGGCTGAAGCCATCTGCCGCTGACACAAAAACCACGAAAGATACGCACCGACCACGAACGCTCCCAAGAATAGCGGTAAGTATGAAATCATTGCTGGTGTTTCCCGTACGTCATGACGAGATCAGACAGTTGTTACGCACCCAGTTCCGCCATGCGCGTACGTAGCGCGTCCGTCATTCCTGTCAACACCATGCGGTCCGACCGACGGAGGGCAATCAGCAGTTGAATCGCTGATGCATCCAGTTTGTCGATCTCGGGCAGATCCAGCTCGATTTGAGGATGCGTCGCTGCTGCCTGCTTGATCTCCCCATGCAACGCACCGACTTCGAAAATTGTTAAGTCACCAGCAGGCTTGAGGATCATGACTGTTCCTTTCAAAAAACGACCTACTTTTCAGGGGGGTATCGGTTTAAATCACGAACTTCTTAACTCGTAAGGGGCATACAGTAAGGCATTGTCCCACAGGGCCTATATCCATTCGCTCCGAAGCACCAGCAGTTCTCAGAGCCGCTGGGCCGGAGGCCCCACTCCGGGGAGCATCGAATCAAGGCTGTCTCCTGTCAGATTTTTTTCCAGGACAATAATCTCGACCCGTCGGTTCTTTGTCCGTCCTTCGGGCGTATCGTTGGTGGCGATTGGTTTGGAGTCGGCAAATCCGGTCGCGGAGAGATGGGCTATCGGTAGCTCGTAGAGCTCTGAGAAGATTCGTGCAACCATGACTGCGCGCAGGGCGGAGAGTTCCCAGTTCGACGGAAATTGTGCCGTTCGTATCGGCACGTTGTCTGTGTGCCCCAAGATGCGCACGTGGCGGTCCATTTCGATCAGGATTTCGGCCAACGCTTTCAGAAACGGTAAGGCTTCCGAACGCACTCTCGCCTCCCCGCTTCCGAACAGAATGGATTCCGGCAGGGAAATCATGATGGTGCCATTACCGGTTTCAATAATTTTGATGTCCGGCATTTCCAAGGCAAGGCTCGGATGGATTTTCTTCAAAATTTCTTTCATTCGCCGAATAACCGGTTCGTTGGCACTCGACATATCGGGATTGATCATCTTTGGCTTCGCGTCGCCGACGGTAAAGGGTAATCGGCTGGAAGGCGTGCTGTTCACCGGATTTAAGGCCGCTTTAATGGACTCGCTGACCGTTCGATATTTGCCTTCGTTGACCGATGACACGGAATACATCACGACAAAAAAGGCGAACAGTAGCGTGATGAAGTCCGCATAGGACACCAGCCAACGTTCGTGATTTTCGTGTTCTTCGTGTTTTTTCTTTGCCATCGGATGCCCGTGAATCGTCGCTCGTGAAAGGGGACGCGTTTGAACCCGGGAACGAGCTAGGGGTCACGCACGACGAATAACGTTATTTCTTGTCGTCTTTCGTCCGTTCATGTGGAGGGAGGAAACTTTCGAGTTTTTCCTGCAGCAGGCGGGGATTTTCTCCCTGAGCCAGGCCGACGAGCCCCATAATCACCATGTTCCGCAATCCGGCTTCTTCCTTCAGCTTGAACTTCATCTTGTTGCCGATCGGCAGGAAGAATAGATTGGCTGCGCCGACGCCGTAGACCGTCGCCACGAACGCCACCGCAATACCGCCGCCGAGTTTGGACGGGTCGGCAAGATTTTCCATCACGTGGATCAACCCGAGCACGGCGCCAAGAATTCCGACGGTCGGTGCGTATCCACCGGCGGCTTCCCACACCTTGGCCGCATGGACCCCTTCTTCTTCATGGTGCTCGACCTCAATCTCCAAGATTTCTTGGATGAGCTTCGGGTCGGTCCCGTCGACGATGAGCTGAACGCCCTTCTTGAAAAATGGGTCGTGCAAATCCTTTATTTTTCCTTCCAAGGCCAGCAAACCCTGTTTGCGTGAGACGTTGGCGAGATCCAGGATCTGGGTAATGGTTCCCTTGACGTCGTGGGGAGGATTGGTCAGCGCGAGCGTGACCATACTGATGGATTTCAAGACGACAGAGAGGGGGTTTTGCACACAACAGGCGCCGATCGTTCCACCCATCACGATGATGAACGCGGTAAGTTGGAGTACCGACCCGACATGGCCGCCCTCGAGCGCCTGACCACCCAGGATGGACCCGATCGCGATGACGACACCTAAGATTGTTGCGATATCCACTGGTCGATTACCTCATCATCGCTTCCGAACGCAGCGTATCGGCTGTACCCAGAATGGTGGGCTTGCGCCTCTCGGAAGCACTCTGATAGCGTGCGATCGAGTCACAATTCTGTTGCATGGAGGTGCTCTTGTGGGTCCTGCCGATAGCTTGATGCTCGATGCCAAACAAGCGATTCTCGATGAGCAGCATCGGAAATTTCAGGTCCTGCAGAAGGAAGGGCGCTGGCCCGAAGCCATGCAACAATTTCATGTCACCCTGACGTGCGCATCGGACGTGTTGACGGAATCGTTACAGTTGCTTGAGCGCGTCCTGGAGACCAGGAATCGACAACGCTCGGATCCCCCGCCCGATTCTCATCCGCAGAGTTCCTAAGTGGAGGCCGGGAGGGCGGATGTGCCCCCTCCCGGCACCCCACTTGGTCCTCGTTTGGGTCTGATCAAGCCGCTTCACGAGCCAGAAGCAGTCGGCTCAGATCCACCAAGATCAGGAGCCGGTCGTCAATCCGTCCGACTCCCTGGGTGAATTCCGCACCGGCCATCGTCCCGACTGAGGGCGGCGGCTCGATCGCACTCCTCGGCACCCGCAATACTTCTTCCACTGAATCGACGACTAATCCGACCAAGCGGGCCTGCACCGATACCACCACAATTCGAGTCTGAGTGGTCTGCTGGGCCCCGCTGAGGCCGAATAGTTTTCGCAAATCCAGCACGGGAATAATGCGGCCTCGAAGATTGATGACCCCCTCCACATAGGGGGGAGTCTTCGGAACACGTGTGACTTCCACAATCCGGTTGATCTCCTGCACGCTCAGGACATCGACCGCAAACTCCTCACTTCCGATCCGGCAGATCACGAACTGCAGGAGATCGTCTGCCGTTTTTTCCCCCAGATGATCCACGCTCATCTCCGGATCCGCGTGATACTGGGATTTGACCTGTTGTTCAGTGGCACCCATGCTGAGCTCCTTCTCGTGCTTGGCGACTTAGATCTTGAAGCCACCCACGATTCCCTGCAGCTCCACTGCCAGCTGGCTGAGATCCTGACTCGCCTTGGCCGACTCATGAGCGCCGGAGGACGACTCTTTGGTGACCTTCGCCACGTTTTCGATGTCGCTGGCGATTTGCTGCGTCGCGACGGATTGCTCTTCCGAAGCCACGGCAATCTGTCGAATCATATCGGCGCTCTCCGAGACCATGCGCACGATTTGAGACAGGGCCTCACCGGTCTTATTCACCAGATCCACACCCGCGGTGACTTTCTGCGTTCCTTGCTGCATCGAGTCCACCGCTCCCCGCGTATCCTGCTGAATCTGGCGGATCATATCGCCGATTTCCTTCGTGGCTTTGGTCGTCCGTTCAGCCAATTTCCGGACTTCATCGGCGACCACCGCAAATCCACGACCCTGCTCACCGGCTCGCGCCGCTTCGATCGCGGCGTTCAACGCCAGCAAGTTGGTCTGGTCGGCAATGTCTTCAATCGTCCGCACGATTTCTCCGATTTGATCGGAAGACTTCCCGAGGTCGGAAATGATCGTCGCCGAATTGGAGACCGCTTCGGACAATTGCTGCATACCGGAAATCGTGCTCTAGACCACCGTACCGCCCTCTTGAGCAGTCTTGACGGTATCTTGCGCCAAACTTGCCGCTTTGCCCGAGTTTTGCGCAACTTGGCCGACGGTGGCGTTCATCTCCTCCACCGCGGCGGCGGTCTGAGAGGCGCGCGACGTTAATGTGTCGGTGCCTTTAGAAATCTCCTCAGCGGTGGCGGACCATTCGACCGATGCCGAAGCGACTTTATCCGTCACATGTGCAACCTTCTTAATCATCAGCTGCAGTTTTTCGATGAACTCATTGAAATACTGGCCCATGTGAGCGATTTCGTCGCTCCCTTCAGCCGGCACGCGCTTGGTGAGGTCACCCTCGCCCTTGGCAATATCGCGCGAGATGTCGCTCATTTTTGCCAGAGGCTGCAGGACGATGCTTCGGAGCAAGAGATATGTAACGAGCATGATCAGCACAACGACCCCGACCATCAGTCCACCGGTTTGCCACATCGATTTGTTCGACAGTGCGATGGCGGGGCCCATGGGCAGCGAAATGCTCATCATACCCAGCGTGTCACCGATCTGATTGCTGGTGTGGCAGCTGACGCAGGCGGCCGTACTGGCCTTATCCACCATCGCCCGGCGGAAGGTCGGGACCCCGTTGACTTCGTCCCGGCGGGCATAACTTTCGGCCCCGCCCATGATGGCTCGGATGGCTTCGTTTTCGAAATTATCTTTCGGAGAGTTGCTTGGATTCATCGGATTCTGGCTCACCAGCCTCGCGCTGTACATGCCACCCTTCGCGGCTTCCTCCCCCATTTCTCGGACGGCGGTCGCGGGAATCGGAATCGCATCCGCATTTCCGGCATGATCTTTCAGGATCTGAATGTCCGCCCCCGCCTTCATCTTCTTCAGCTTGGCGACATAGTTGCTGGCGATGTAGGCGCGTCCGATTTGTATTTGTTGCGTCAGCACCTGAGCACGCCCGGTCAACATGACATCCATCTTATTCTCTTCTTGCTGATACAAGACGGTAAGGCCCATGCCAATTGCGACCAACGCCGCCATCATAATCGACAGGACAAACTTCGGCCCGATGGTCATCCCCTTCATCATGCTGCCCATAACGCCTCCTACCTCTCCAGTTGTGAACGAGTGAATTACGTTCCTTGTTACACCATGTTCATGATTTCGCCGATGACTTTGGAGAGCGAAACCACTTTCTCTGCGCACCCGGCTTCCACCACGGCCTTCGGCATCCCATACACCACGCTGGACGCTTCATCTTGCGCGACCGTTCGTCCCTTCGCTGCTTTGATCGCGCGCATGCCCTCCAACCCATCGTGTCCCATGCCCGTCAGAATCACACCGATGGTCCGCTCTCCATACAGTGCTGCCACTGATTGCATCATGATGTCCGCACAGGGCGCGTGAGGATGGTTCTCCACATTGGGAGACAACTTGACGACGGAGCTGGTAATGCTTTTTTTGACGACCCGGAACTGCAGGCCGCCCGGCGCCACGAGAACGCGGCCTGGTTTGACTTCGTCTCCCTCGACTGCTTCTCGCACTTCAAGCGCACAGAGGTTGTTCAGTCGCTCGGCAAAAGGTTTGGTAAAGGATTTCGGCATGTGTTGCACGATGACAATGCCGGCCGGGCAGTCCGCCGGAATCGTCGGCATGATTTCAAACAGCGCTTGCGGCCCTCCCGTGGAGCAGCCGATCGCAATAATCTTGGAGCCGCGGGTCATGCTGACGGAGAGGCTGCTCAACGCCTTGGCTGGGTGGGCTACCGGTTTAGCGCCTCCCATCAGGGGAACCTTCTTCAACTTCGAACCGGCATATCTGGCAGCCAGCACCTTGGGCACTAAGAGGCGTTGTATTTCGGTGATTTTGGAGGCCACACCATCCAGTTGTTTGGGCACAAAATCGATCGCACCCCATTCCAGGGCCTGCAGGGTCTCTTGAGCGCCCTCGACGGTAATAGAACTCACCATGATGACCGGCACCGGATGTTTCGCCATGATTTGCTGTAACGCTTGAAGTCCTGTCATGCCCGGCATTTCCACATCCATGGTGACGACGTCCGGTTTCAGTTGCAGGACCTGTTGAACAGCTTCCTCACCGTTCCGCGCGACGCCCACCACCTGAATCTGTTTGCCTTCCTCCAGCATGCTGGACAGGCTTTTGCGCATGAACGCGGAATCGTCTACGACCAACACTCGCACCCGATTTGTTCCGCTCTGCGTTTGTGGAAGTGCCATACGTTGTTGCCCGATACATCGGCTGTCTACGGCCAAAGCTTGAATAGGCCGGTGCCCACTTGCCCGCTGCGAGTCGGTTCCTCTAGGCCGCGTTGCTCACCGGTGTCTTATTCGCGTCGAGATGATAGGCCAGTTTTTCGCCCAACATCTTGGCGTCAAATTTGGTGATGTAATCGGTCGCTCCGACCGCTTTCCCCTTCTCCATGTTGCAGGCTCCGGTTAAGGAGGAGTGCAACATGACTGGGAGGTGCGCCAATCTCGGATCCGCGCGAATATGCTTGGTCAAGGTGAAGCCATCCATTTCAGGCATCTCAATGTCGCTGAGGATGCAGTGAATCTGATCCACTCGCTCCTTGCCCTCGGCCGTGGCCTGTTCCGCTAGGGCTTCGAGTTTTTTCCAGGCCTCGCCGCCGGTCGTCGCCATGATGTAGGACATCTCGAGGCGTTCCAATGCTTTGCGGATCTGCGTTCGCGCTACGGAGGAATCGTCGGCGAACAGCATGCATTTGGATTTCAAGCCGGGGGCGGGAACCATTCCGGCAAACACTTCATCATCGGAACGCGGACAGATATCGTTGAGAACCTTTTCAACGTCGAGGATCAGGACCATGCGTCCGTCCTCCAGCATCGTGACGGCCGTGACCGCGCCTTTGTTATTTTCCCTGACGATGGCGGGAGGGGTCTTAATGGCGGACCAGGAAAAGCGAATGATGCGATCGACGCCGGCCACGAGGAACCCTTGTAAGGTCCCGTTGTATTCGGACACGATCAGGTAGGGATGGGTGCCCGGCGCACCTCCCACCTGCCCCTCGTTTTCCGAGCCGAGCCCCAAACTGCGCTTGAGGCCCACCACAGGCACCATGATCCCACGAATGTTGGCCATGCCCACGATGCGGCTATCTGCCTCCGGAATCTGGGTAAGTTCCGGCAATTTCATTACTTCCCGAACTTTAAATACGTTGATGCCGAAGATTTCGTTGGTCCCGAGTTTGAACAGGAGCAACTCCATCTGATTGGCGCCGGCCAGTCGGGTTCGTGCGTCGATTTCATTGATGAGAGTGGACATACTTCCTCCGCTTCTTTCCTTCTCGCCCCCTGTTTCTCACGCCTCGATCATCTTTGGATGACCAGGCGGCAGACACCGGCCTGGGCGCGTCACATCAGGCCGCAATCCCGGAGTTGTGCCAGGCCTGAGCATTCTGCACCAACTCTGACGTATCCAAGATCAATACGACCTTTCCTTCTCCGGTGATCGTCGCGCCGGAGACACCCTTGACGGTTTCCAGGTAATCCCAGATGGACTTGATGACGACTTCTTCCTGTGACCGCAATTCATCAACGACTACCCCGACTCGGCGATCGCCCAACGCGGCCACCACGACGTAGAAGCGCTCGCGCTCCGCGTCCGTGGGAATGTCGAACTCTTGGGCCAGCCGGATCAACGGCAGAACACGGTCGCGTAAATGCAGGACTTCCCGTCCATTGATCGTCTTGATGTCATGGCGGGAAATCCGAACGGCTTCGATAACAGTGCTCAACGGAATGGCGAAGATGGATCGCTCGACCTCAACCATCAATGCTTGAATGATAGCGATGGTCAACGGCAGCTTGATGGTGATTTGGCTGCCTGTGCCGACCTCGGACTCGAGGTCGACCGTTCCGTTGATCTTGCGGATGTTTGTCCGCACGACATCCATGCCCACGCCGCGGCCGGACACATCCGTGACCTGCTCGGCCGTGCTGAACCCGGGCAGAAAAATAAGATTGAGGATCTCGCGATGCTCCATGGCCGCCAGTTCGGTCTCGCTGATCAGCCCTTTGGCGAGCGCTTTCGCTTTGATCTTTTCAACCTGAATCCCGCGACCGTCGTCGTTAATACGGATGACGATACTGTTCCCTTCTTGACTGGCCGCAATCGTCAATTGGCCTTCGCCTGGTTTCCCTTTGGCCTGGCGTTCAGCCGGCGTTTCGATGCCATGGTCGATGGCATTGCGCACCAAGTGCACCAGAGGATCGCCGACTTCATCGGCCACGGACTTATCGAGTTCTGTTTCCTCTCCGCGCATTTCCAGATGGACCTGCTTATTGAGTTTTTGGGAGAGATCGCGGACCATACGGGGGAGCTTGGCGAAGACCTTCTTGATCGGCAGCATGCGGGTTTTCATCACGGCCAATTGCAAATCGGTCGTCACGAGATTGAGCTGCGCGAGTGTCTCGCTCAGGACACGCACCTGCGGGTCGGATTCATGATTCTGCTCCAACT
>JACOEF010000684.1 GCA_024998705.1 Nitrospira sp. | reverse complement strand
TATCTGTTAAAAAAAATGACAGCGCTGCCGGCGGTCAATAACTATTCAATCTTCGCATTCGAAATATTCACCAAGATATTGATTTATTGTTGATTGTAAGATCATTTTTGATGTGGTGCTCTACGTGAGCCAGAGCAAATGCACTGTCTGGGTTCTTTACATATTGAACCGAATCACGGATGGAGCATGAATATGGTATCAATAATATCAATAGTTTAAGATCTGGCAAGGCCATTGCATATGTATGTTGCAACTAATGCGGTTTATTGGATTCAATAGATCAGACTGTTAACACTTGGAGGTAAGTATGAAAAAAATGATGGTGAGCGCGGCGCTCGGATTGGCTCTCCTGGGCCTCATAACGCCACGTTAGGCTGATGCCACGCCGACACTGTCGCTTTCGGATGGCAGTACAACAGTCATCGTCGCTGACAACGGCGTAGGGGATCTCAATGCAGCCATTGGAATGGTGACGTTTTCCGGTGCAATTGGGAATTTTGACTTGAATGTAAGCACAGGTGTAACCTATCCGGTTCTCGGTAGTCCAACTAGCCCAGATATGGACCTCAATAGTATCGATGTGACGACTATTGGGGGTGGGGGTGGTACATTAACGCTCAAGTTCAGTGAGATCGGCTTCAGTTCACCCCTAGGCTTCACCGCAGCAATTGGTGGGACTGTCGGGGCAGGCGGAACACTGTCATACAACACCTTCTTGAGCAGCACGAACACCCTTTTTGCAGAGACAACGCCGCTGACTAGCCTCGGGTCATTTGGGCCGGGTGCGTTTTCAGGCACGACTTCAGGTGTTGCCGGAGGAGTCGGGCCATTCTCGCTCACCCAGGTGGTCACGCTCACCCTCCCGAATGCTGGCACCGCGACTTCCTTTAATGCGAGTCTGGCTGTCCCAGAGCCTGCTTCTCTGCTGCTATTGGGTGCAGGTTTGGCTGGCATCGGTGTCTGGAGACGGAAGAGCGCGCAAGCGTAAAAGCGCTACTCATCAGGTTTAGTTCCATGGAGGCCATCCCAAGACTACTTGGGGTGGCCTTCGTCTGTGAGCTCCTAATGCACGGCTGTGATTCGCTCTATTGATTTTTTGTAGTGCTCCCATGAAATCAGCCTATCTGGGTTGATGGTTGCACCTGATACTGGGCCTGGCTTTGATAGGCTCGTACCTGATAAGGCTGATTGTGGTTGCCTCACTTTAACCACTTCTGAATCACTTGCTGGCCTTCCTTCACACCGTATACGCCGGAAGAGAATGGGATCGTAAGCTCCCCCTAGATCGAGACAGCCATGCGGCTGTGGCGGGTGTATTGCCAGCTCCGGCTGAATCTCCCCCGTCGGACGAAGAAGCGGCTCCCCGCTCGTCTACGACGGCCGGTGGGTGTGATTCCGCTCCCGAACGTCGTGTGGGCCGTGGACTTCATGAGCGATGCGCTCTACGGCGGCCGACGCTTCCGAACCTTCCATGTGCTGGATGAAGGTGTACGAGAAGGCTTGGCCATTGAGATTGATACGTCACTCCCAGCCGACCGCGTGATTCGCGTACTGGAGCAAGTCGTGAGCTGGCGGGGACAGCCCCAAGCGATTCGACTGGATAACGTACTACATCCGGAAGTCAAGAGGCCTGAGCAGACACACCTCTCCTATTGAGCCTCGTCGGCTCTCAACTCAGCGTTCGCATTCCCTTCCAATGGTGCTTCCATCCCTGTACGAGGCGCTGTTGACCATAGTGATACAAGGTCCTGGCTCAGGCCTTGACCGTACTCCACACAGCAGGCAGCCCCAGTGGAAGCTCCGAGCATTATCTACGAGGTCAGTGCCTGC
>JACOEF010000683.1 GCA_024998705.1 Nitrospira sp. | reverse complement strand
TCGCCACACGATCTGCCGTGGCATGGATGGTGTGGCCGTCGGAAAAGAGGGCGCTCTGTGCATCCAAGTCCTCCACGTCGGACAAGATTGAACCCAGGATGAGCAGACAATACGTCTGGTTGACGAAGTCCTTCACCTCATCACGGGCCACCAGGCCGCTGTAGACGCCGATATAAAGCGGATGGTCTTCACGAATGATGGACTTGCCGAGGAGCGTCGAGGCGATCGGCACATTCAACCGTTCCACCAGGCTCGTCAATTCGTCATGGAGCCCGAATCGGCCGACTTCAGCACCCGCGAGAATCACCGGGCGTTTGGCCGACTTCAGCATGGTGCGTACTTCGTGCAGCGCTTCGCTGAGGGCGGCGCGGTCGGTCGGTTCAGGCGGGCTGTAGCTGGTGTGCGACGTGTTGACGAGCGGGATGTGCACCATGTCGCGTGGGATTTCGAGATAGATCGGGCGCCGGTAGCGCATCAGGGCCGCGAAGGCGCGATCCATTTCGCGCTCAGCCGTCACGGGATCTTCCAGGCTGACGGCGGCCACGGTCATTTTTTCGAACACTTCCCGCTGGGTGGAAAATTCGCGGACCATGTGGTGGAGATAGGGGTTGCGGGCGCGCTCGGATAATCCGGGGGAGCCGGTCAGCAACACGACGGGCGATCGCTCCGCATAGGCACAGGCGATGGCGTTGACGGTATTCAATCCGCCGACGCAATAGGTGACGCAGAGGGCGCCGATGCCGTTGATGCGTGCGTAGGCGTCGGCCGCAAAGCCTGCACAGTCTTCGCGCGTGGTGGCCACGTGCTGGATCGGCGAGGATTCCATCAATTTGTAGAGGCCGAGTACGTAATCGCCGGGAATGCCGAACATGTGACGCACTCCGAGCCGGTGGAGCCGATCCAGGACTGCCGTTCCGATGGTTGGTGTGGTCATGGTGCCTCGGCGGTCGGGTGAGAGGTCGTTCATAGGCGTAGAGTATGTCCGTCTTCCTGCAGCAAACCATAGGTAGTAGGGAAGGTCAAGCAGAGGAACGATCAGCACATCGGCATTATCTCCGGTTGCTTCGTGGGATGATTTCAGGTACCCTCGTGAACCATTTACAGCACCACCTTCAGCAGTAACTGCATCACCCTGACACTGGACGTACGAATACCCATGACACAGCCCGCGACTGGTTCTCTGGCGAGAGTCCGACTGACACCCGAACGCGAAACTCCTCGGTATTATGGCCACCTCTGGGTCTTTGATAGCAACGTGGCTGAGGTGCTGGGCACACCGGCCCCCGGCGACCTCGTCGATGTCTACACCCACCAGAAGCGGTTCTTTGGGCGCGGCCTCTTTAATCCCCATTCCAAGATCCGCATCCGCATGCTTACGTTTCAGGACGAGCCTGTGAACGACGAGTTTTTTGCCGCGCGTCTCCGGGCCGCCGTGACACTCCGGCGGACGGTGGCGTCCCACGCCCCGGCTTGCCGTCTTGTGCATGGTGAGAGTGATCTCTTGCCCGGACTGGTCGTAGACCGGTTTGCCGATGTGGCCGTGATGCAGACCCTGGGGTACGGCATGGACCTGCGAAAAGAACTCCTGGGCGACCTGCTGGTGCAGGAAGCAGGGGTCAAGACGGTGTATTTGCGGAATGATGCCAAGAGCCGCACGTTGGAGGGCCTGCCGCTATTAAAAGGATTTCTGCGTGGTGATGGCGCCACGACGGTGAACATTTACGAGGGGAAGGCTCAGTTTACGGTGGACATCGCGGAGGGGCAGAAGACCGGCTGGTTCTGCGATCAACGCGAGAATCGGATCGCCGCAGCCCTCTTCGCAAAAGGGAAAACGGTGTTGGAAGCCTTTTGCCACACCGGCGGGTTTGGAATACAGGCCGCGCTGGCGGGCGCGCAATCGGTGGAGGGGTTGGATGTGAGCGCCTCCGCCGTGGCGTTGGCCCAGGCGCATGCGGAGCAGAATCAGGTGGCCGCTCGTTGCCAGTATCGCCAGGCCGATGCGTTTGAAGAGTTGCGTGTGCTCGAGCGGAACAATCAACGGTACGACCTCGTCATTCTCGATCCGCCGGCGTTCGCGCGTAGCAAGAAGGCCGTGCCTCATGCCATTGCCGGGTACAAGGAAGTCAATTTGCGCGGACTTCGACTCCTTCAGCCTGGAGGCGTGCTGGTCACCTGTTCCTGCTC
>JACOEF010000207.1 GCA_024998705.1 Nitrospira sp. | reverse complement strand
TAATTTTCTCGGGATCGACGAGCCCTGGTGTCATCCCGATCAGGCCGGAGTCTACGTCCTCCCGGCTCCCTACGAACATACCTCGAGTTATATCCTCGGGTCCGATCGAGGCCCATCCGCGATCATCGAAGCCTCCCAACAGGTCGAGTTGTACGATGAGACGCTACGCTATGAACCCTATCGCGAGTGGGGCGGCGTCGCAACGGCTGCGACCTTGAACCTGGACGGGCGAGTCGATGGGCCGGCTGTGCAGGCGATTCAGGAGTTTGTCCAACCACATGTCGGTCGTGGAAAGTTCTTGGTGACTCTGACCGGTGAACATACCGGTGCGTTAGGGGCGATTCGTGCACATGCCCGAACGTATCCGGGGATGTGCGTCGTACAGATCGATGCGCATGGCGATCTCCGCCAAGCCTACCAGGACAATCCCTACAGCCATGCGAGCGTGATGGCTCGTGTCGTGCAGGACGGCCTGCCGCTGGTGCAGGTCGGTGTTCGGTCGATCAGTCCGGAAGAAATCGACCTGATCGAACACACTCCGCGGATCCATACATTTTTTGCCGCGTCTATTCTCGATCCCTCCGGTCCTTATGAGGGGCGGGCCGCTCGTTGGATTCCCGACATTCTGGCTGCCTGCACCGGGCCGGTGTATCTCACCTTTGATTGCGACGGGCTCGATGCGTCGTTGGTGCCGGCGTTGGGGACACCCGAGCCGGGTGGGTTGGGATGGTACGACACCCTCGCGCTGGTGACCGCGCTGGCCAACGGGCCGGGCATCGTCGGTATGGACATCAGTGAGATTGCACCCATCGAAGGGTTCGTCGCTCCGCAGTTTAGTATCGCCCGCTTGATCTATCGGATGTTGGGGCGAATTCGTGCCGGCCGCCGTGTCCACTGACTCTCACATTGTGAACCGTCGCTCGTGAAGTGTCTCTCGTTGGGGAGTGGAATGTAACGCTCTTGACGGAAGGCCCCGGCACAGAGTGAAGTCTGCCCGTGTTTTGGGGTGACGCCGTTGACCCTGCACTCTTTACGAGGAACGACTCACACGAGTTCATCCCCCTCCCATGCGCATTAATAAATTTTTCACCGAGCAGGGTCTGTGTTCGCGGCGGGAGGCTGATCGCCTGATCGCCGCCGGGCGAGTAACCATCAATGGCCTGGTGGCCAAGCTCGGCGATCAGGTCTCACCCCAGGATCTCGTGGCGCGCGACGGGGTTGTGCTCCAGCGCGGCCATCGCCCGGTGTATCTCAAGTATCACAAGCCGGTTGGGGTGACGACCACCACGGAGCCGCATGTTCGACGGAACATCATTGCCGAAATCGGCCATCCCGACAGAATTTTCCCGATCGGGCGTCTCGACAAGGATTCGTCCGGCCTCATTCTACTTACGAACGACGGCGATATCGTGAATGAGATCTTGCGGGTCGAGCATGGGCATGAACGGGAATATCGTGTGGAAGTGGAACGGGAGTTCGATGAGACGTTTCTCTCTCGGATGGCTCAGGGGGTGACCATTCTAGGAGAGCGCACCAGGCCTTGCACGGTGGCACGGCTTGGACCCCGCCGCTTCCGCATCATCCTGACGGAAGGGCGTAACCGGCAAATCCGGCGCATGTGCCAGGCGCTCGGCTATCGGGTCGTGTCATTGCATCGCGTGCGCATCATGTACATTACTATTGAGGGTTTGCATGCCGGGCAGTGGATGGATTTGACCCAAGATGAGCGTAGCCGACTCTTTCGGGCTCTCGGCCGGCCGGCTGGCTCGTCGATGTAAGCAGAGATGTGGTGTTGGGCTGGATCGCTCTGGAGGGCCGGTCGTTATCCCTCGCTCGGAAGGCTCCGTGGTGATCCCGGATCGGGCGATTCTTCGGGCCTTGAAGAGGGCCGTTCCTGTACGCGTGCCGGACGGATGAGAACCAGGTTCAACAACGCGATGAAGAAACTCCCGCCGACGATCCAATACCCCGTGGATAGGATCGTCTTGGTGCCCTCGTCGCGCATGTCCTTGGCGACCTCGGCGACCGTTTCCAAAAGGCGATCCAGCGCGAGACTCACCTGCATGACTTTCGGCCCACCATTGTCGGCCGCATGAATTTCGGCTTTGCGCCGGAGTTCCGTGGCCTCAGCTGCGGAGCCGGCCCTCCATTCCTGGGACAGCAAATCAATGGTCTTGCTGGCGACATGGAAGTATTGATCGAGGCTTTCTCGAACCGCTTGAATGTCTTTTTCTTCGCTCCGTCCGCTCCGTGATACACGCAGGCCGGCTGCGGCGTATCGATCCACAGCATGTTGAATTCGGGCGCGTTGCGTCGGTAATGATTCGGTGATCCGTTCGAAGGTGGTTTGGTCCTCCGCCTCCAACGACCGGATGATCGTGTTGCGATATCGAATGACGTCCGCCGAGATATGGGCGAGATCCGCCGCGCCCAGCGTGTACTCGGTGTACATGATACGCAAGTCCTGATCGATACGGCTGAGGGCCTGCCCGCTGACCCACCCCAACCCCGCAATCAGGAGGCTGATGATTATTTGGTTCGTGCTGGGAAAGGATAGTTTGAGGCGCGATGCCAGTGACACGAGCGTTCCTTTCGTCAGGCCGGAGGCAACACGTCCGCTCAGTCTAGCAGATCACCACGGAAGAAAGAAGCGGCAGCGTGGTGACGGTAGCCCGGATGATCAGTCCAGCAGCACCCGTCGTTCGACGAGTTGGCTGACTTCCGGATCGTTGGAGACAAACACCACCGACCAGGGCTCTTCCTTGGAGCAGAGCCGGCGGAGTAGGGTCAATCGGAGTCCCGGCTCGATATTGTGGAGACTGCCGTTGAAGACCAGCAGTTCCGGCCGGGTGACGATCATTCTGGCCAGGAGAATGCGAAGCACCTGGCTGCGAGTCAGGTTGGCGCCGTTGCCGTGCACCAGGGTTTCCAGCCCCATGGGCATGGCGTCGATTTCTTCTTCAAGCTCCACGAACCGGAGTGCCCAGCTGAGGTCTTCGAACTGGATCGAGGGGCGCTGCAACGTCACATTTTCTTCCAGCGTCCCATCGAACAGCGTGGGATGGGAATCCAGCATCAAGCCTCGGCAGCGGTTCACATAATTCAGCGAGACATCGCGCAGATCGACATCGTTGTAGCGGATCACGCCGCTGGTCGGGTGGTACAGCCCGGCCAGGATGAGCGCGAGCGATGTCTTGCTTCTGCTGGTTCCCGAGAGCACGCTGATCTTCTCTCCCGGGACGACTTCCAGGTTGAACCGCTCGAAGAGGAGTGGTCCGTCTGGGGCGGCGAACGAGACATCCTTACATGTCAGGCGCACTCCCCGTAGCGAGGGATCGGGGAGCCAGGCCGCCACCGGGCCGGACACATCTTCCTTCGGCATCTCGAACAGGGTGGACAGTTCGTGGAGTGAGGTTGCGACATAGATGGCGGCATACATGCGCCGGGCGACGGTGTCGAGATTGAGCAACAGGGTTCCGACGATCACCTCCGCCGCGACGAACTGTCCGAGGGTGATGTCGCCGATCGACAGCAACCAGCCGCCGAGACCGATCATGCCGCTGTGCGCTGTAGCCTGAAAAATGACCGTGCTCTTATATTGCGCGCCGGTCAGGATATCGGAACGCGTTTTTCGCGCCATGACATAGGCCTGGACGAGCGCATCGGTTTTCTTCAGGAGCAGCGGGAGGCTATCCGTGGATTTGAAGTGCAGCCGATTGATGCCGATGTCTTGGAGCCAATGAAATGTTTGATAGTGCAGCCGGGAGACTCGTTGTGTAATGCGGAGCCCGCCTCGGCCGAAAAACGTCAGCAGGAAAGCAAAGCCGGTGATGAGCAGCGTGTTATATCCCAGGAAATAGGGATGGTACATGACCAGGATCGCCATACCGATGGTTCCCGATACCGACACGTTGATGATGTCGACCAGCATGGCGACCAACGCCCGCGGCAGCAACTCTGCTTCGATGAACGTATTGGTATGTTGAGGAAGAAATACGTTCTCGCGGAAGCGGGGTAAGGCCTCGGTGAAGGCGAAGGCTAACCGTGCATAGAGACGCTGAACCAGGATCTCCACCGCCCGCGCCTGCAGGACTCGGAACGCGCCCATGCAGAGGAGCGCCCCGAACATGGTCGCCACCAGCGTCACGATCATGATCGGCTGAATGGCAAATGCGAAGGTGTTCACCAGTTCTTGCACGGTGAGCGGGACGATCAACGCAAACAGGCCGATCACGATCGCATAGGACCCCACGATGGCGAGAATGCGGCGTTCAAGTCCGATCAGGAGATTCAGACGGGCAAGGATGGTCCACGCGGAGGGGGTTGAAATGGGTGGTTCGCTGGCGTTCACGCAATGACTCGTATCGGTCGACGGTGGGCCGCAGTGTGGGCGATTGGTGAAGGCCTGTCAAGCTGATCGGGTTCGGTGGTGTGGAGGGGCAGAACATGAAATCGGAGGGAACAGAACGTTGAACAGCGGCGGCATCCACCTAGTTCAGCATGATTCGGCGGTCGACATGTGGAGTCAGGTTGGGATCGTTCGACACGAAGATCACCGACCAGGGCTCCTCTTTGCTGCAGAGGCGCCGAAGAATCGTCTCGCGCATTGCGGGGTGCATGTTGTGGAGGATGCCTTCGAAAATGAGGAGTTGCGGCCGACCCAGGATTGCCCGTGCGACCAGAATGCGGACAATGTGAGTCGGGGCGAAGATTTTTCCAGCCGAGCGGACGTGAGTTTTCAGGCCCTGGGGTAAGGCATCGACTTCCTCTTCGAGCTCGGTGAAGCGAAGCGCCCACCGCACGTCACTATAGGGGATATAGTCTCGCCCGAGCACGATGTTCTCTTCGAGCGTCCCTTCAAAGAGCGACAATTGCGAATCCAGGATAAACCCTCGGAATCGATTGACGGAGTCGAGGTTGAGGTGGCGAAGGTCGACGCCGTTGTAGCGGATGACGCCGGACGTGGGTGACTCCAAGCCGCCCAGGACACGGGCCAATGCCGTTGTGGCCACGGTCGTATCCGCGTAGATGCCGATTTTTTCACCGGGTGTGACTTCCATATTGAAGCGTTCGAAGATGGGCGGGCCGCCGGCGGGGGCAAAGGTCAGATCTTTGCAGGTGACTCGAATACCATGTACGGTCGGATCCGGGAGCGGGATCGAGAGCGTCGCGGTATCCTGGTCCTTCGGGAGCGAGAATAAAAAACTGAGCTCCGTCAACGCGGTCAGAAAGTAATAGATATGGCCCATTCGTTTCACGACCCCGTCGAAGCTCGATAAGATGCCGCTGACGACCACTTCGGCGGCGACAAATTGCCCGAGTGTCAGCTGTCCGATGCCCAATAGCCAGCCAGCCGTCGCAATGAGGCCGCTATGCGCGATGGCTTGCCAGCCGAGTGAGCCCAGATACTGCCGGATCAAAATCCCGAATCGGGTTCGGCGTATGTCGATGTAGCTGTCCAGCAGCTGGTCGGTCTTTTTCACCAGCAGTGTCTGGCTGTCCGTCGACTTGAAATGGAGCAGATTGTAGGCAATCTCTTGAAACCAGTGCAGCGTGTTGTACTTGGCGTGGGAAAGATCCATGTCGGCCTTCAGGCCGCCATGGCTCATGAGGAAAAAGACCACGTTGAACCCGACCAGCAGAATCGCGTTATACAACAGGAAATCCGGGTGGTAGAACACCAAGATGGTCATGCCGACGGCTCCGCCGACGATGACGTTGATCAAGTCCACCAGCAGGACTGAGACCGCCCGCTGCATGAGGATGGTCTAAACGAAAAAATTGGCAAAGCGGGGTTTGAATCCCTGGTACCGCAGATGCGGGAGTTGTTGGGCCATCGCGATGGCGACTCGGGCGAAAAGGCGGCGCTCCAACACTTCCACGGCGTAATACTGCAATGCCCGGAACGCGCCGACGAATAACAGGGCGGCCACCATGACGGCTGCCAGGGTGACAATCGTAATGGGTTGCAAGGCAAATGCGAAGGTGTTGACGAGCTCTTGAACCGTGAGGGGAACAATCAGGGAGAACAGCCCGATGGCGATCGAATAGGAAACGATGAGCCCGAGGACGCGCCGTTCCAGGCGGAAGAGGAGCCCGAGATGGCCGATGACTGCCTGGAACAGATTGGTCTGATTATCGGATTGGTCCTGGGCCATCGTGGTACCTCTGCAACAGCTGACTGGGCCCCTGACTGCGTCCCTGCGAGAACAGTTCTTGGTCGGTACGAGGGCCAGCCTCTGCCGGCCCTCGTCGCTGGCTAAAACCTATCAGAGCAGACCGCAAAATGCCACTATTTGGAGAAGCTCGCTCCGACTCGATAATTGACTGGTGTGGCGGAGGGCTGACTTCGCGCCCACGTGCCGGTGGCCCATTGGTAGAGGGCCAGCGCCTTCTGATAGTCCGCCTTGGCCCGCACCAACTGCATTTCCGAATCCACGGAGTTTCGCTCGCGCAGGTTCACGAATAACACGCTCGTGGCCCCCAGGCTGAAACGGAACCGTTCGCCTTCCTCCAACATCTTGGCCATGCGGAGTGACTCGGCGGCGGCGCTCACCCGCTCCTTCGCGCGTTCGATGGCCGAAAAGGCATTGTCGACATCCACTACCACCTGTTGCTCGCGGTATTTCTGGACAAGAACCAGCCGATCGGCCTGCGCTTGTGCTTCCATGACTTCGCCTCGACTCCTGCGCTGCAGGATCGGCATGCGCAATTCCACACCGAACCGGTAGCCCAATCCGAGCACGAACTTTTCCGGTGCCCGTGCCGGCGCCGCTTCGAGGTCGAGGCTGGGCAGCAGGTTGTTTTTGGCCAGTTCCAAGTCGATATTGTTGACCTTGGCTTCGATGTCGACCTCGCGGATCTCCGGCCGATCAGTCTTGGCCTGCAACTTGTCGGCTCGAACGATTTCAGCCGTGGGGACGGCGGCCGGCGGAGGGAAATCAGGAGCTCGCTCCAGTTGCGGTGCGGTCGGCGTCTGGTTTTCCCAGAGGAACATCGACATTCTATACTGCTCCTGCTCCACGGCTCGTTGTGCGCCGATGGCAACCTCGCGCCGACGCTGGACTTCTTGGCCGGCCTCCACGACATCGAGAGGGGCCACGGCTCCGGCTTTGGCTCTCCCTTCGACTTGCCGCAATCGTTCTTCTGCCACTGCGACCGCCCGGCGCTGCACGTCGACATACTTGGCTGCAGAGACCCAATCCCAGAATTGGGTGGCGGCGGCCAAGAACAGGTCCTGTCGGGTTTGGGAAATTTTGACATCGGCGCGCGGGTCAGCCAACTCCGACCGCTGGAGTTCGGCATTTTCCGGATTGACCATGAGCCCCTTGAGGAGCGGCATAAAGCCGCCGAGGATCACCTGCTGGTTGCCGTTGCCGAACGAGAGGTCGGGAATCTTCGCGTCGCCGATGGCTTGGCGAAACCCCGCGCTACCACGGGATCCCCACGGAGTGCGTGCTTCGACCAGGGTATCGTTGAAGCCGACGCTTTGCGTCTTGTTGGTTCCCTTTTCGATGAATCGTTCGACTTCGGTATCATTGACCAGGATCGGTTCGAAGGCGCCCAGTGCTTTCAGCATTTTCCCGCGGGCCGAGGTTTTTTCAGTGCCGGCTCCCTTCAGCAGCGGATGAGAGCGGTCGATCCAGGCGTGGACTTCGTTCAAAGACAGGGGGATCGGCGGGAGCGCCCGGGATTTGGACGTCTCGTCCGCGGACAGGCCGGTTTCCGGCAGCCAGCTCAACGCACAGGCGGTGAGGACAAGGACCCAGACATAGTGTTTCATGCGGCGCACTCCTTTCTGATTCCGATACAAAGAGAATAGGTGTCGAAGGAGCTGTGCGCTCCGGGGCGAATGCCGTGGGGAAGGGAACCAGTTACTTGGCCCCTCGACCGGCTTTCGGCAAGAGCGTATCGATCAAGCTCGGGGGCCGTTCCTGGTAGTCCGGTGGAAACAGATTGAAGCGCGCCACAGCTCGTACCAGAGCGGGACTCGATTGAGAATGACCCACCCCATGGCTTTGGTGCCCTGGCGGACGTGTTCTTGCGGGGGCCAGGGACGTTCCTCCAGGTCGGGGACGACCCAGAAGCGAAAATTGCCTTTTCCGTCGTCTACCTGGTCGATGACCTTCACCACACCCGAGTACGTCCCGGCCATCAATTCCGGCCAGGCAGGCAGCGGGATGGCGGGAATGCCGTAGAAAAGGATTTTGACCTTCCGGCCGACATTCAGTAACGGCGCGTCAATGCCGTCGGCGACCATTTCAATGGCCTTGTCCGTCGTGTTCGGGGAAATTCTGACCAGTTTATCTCCAGGCCGTACCGTTTCACCTGCGCCGGCTTGCGCCATTTTCACCACGGTGCCGTCGATGGGGGAGAGGATGCGGCTGGCCACGCGTCGTTGGTTGGCGTTGGAGAGCCGCAACGATACGTCTGCGACTTGGTCGGCGGCTCGCGCCGCCTCTCCGATGGATGCGTCGCGGGCCGCTTCCGCGTCCAGGAGACGTTGCAGGACTTCCGCGCTTACTTGTTCGCGTCCGAAGCTCAATGCTTTCATGCTCTGTTCGGCCGCACTCAAATTGGCTTGTGCGCCTTGCAGGTCGGCTTTGCTGGCGAGGGCGGAT
>JACOEF010000682.1 GCA_024998705.1 Nitrospira sp. | reverse complement strand
CTTCGACGCAAGGAGCGGGTCGAGAACTTCAGCCCGTCCGATCAGGTTCGCGACGAGGTTCTTCCGCTATTGATGAAGGGGATTGACGGACACGAAACGAACGAGAAGATTCGAGATCTCATGCAGGCGGTCATCACGACCTATGGGCCGCAGGATGTGACGGCCATCACACAATCTGTCGAATCAGTCGAACTGAGCACCCCGCAGCAACCCGAGTTTAAAATTCCGATTCGCGATATCGTGTTCCACACCACGCTGTTGGTACCAACCAGTATCGAAGCGTCGGCGGAGTTTCTCCTGCCAGCCAGCCATTTGACGAAGCTCAATACAGCCATGGGATATTGATTCCGGCCGCGCGCGATCGGCCGCCTTGATCGGCGCCCGCTACGACCGCTGTTCGGTAGCGTGCGGCATTGTATGGGGGACTGGTGGTTGCCCGGTCCGGCCTAGGGCCGTTTCGGAAGCGCGAGGGCCGTCTTGATGGTCTGGAGCATGGTGCCCGTCTCAATCGGCTCGAGCAAACAATACTCGATGCGCAGTTCGCGAACGATCCGTTGAAATTTTTCGCCTTCCAGCGCGGGTTCGTGCAAGGCTGCGGCGATGATCAGACGAGCAGTCGGAAAGGCCGTGCGAAGCTCCACCAAATCTTCAGGGCCTTGATCGTCCTCCGCGACGAGACGACTGATTACCAAGTCGAGCTTGGACGACACAGGCTGAGCGCGGGCCATCTGTAAGGAGCCACTGTGCTGAATAAAGTGCTCCATGCCAGGGAGGGCCAGCTGGATGAGCCGTTTGAGATTCTCGTCGGCATTGATGATCAAAATATTGGCCATAGGACTCCGATAAGAGGTGACGATTCAGCCTCACCGGCAGCCGCGAACCGCTCTGCAGTCTGGGAGAACATGTCTGCCAGTGTGTAGCGTGGATGGACCTGGTGCATCATCTCGTGAAGTGGCACGTGTCAGACTAACTGCTGGCTCAGGGCGTAACGGATCAATTCTGCCGTGGTGCTTTTCCCCAGTTTCATCAGGAGACGAGCGCGGTAGGTACTCACGGTCTTGATGCTCAGGTTCAGCTGTTCGGCGATCTCAGTCAGACGGCGCCCTTGTGCAATCCACTGAAGCACCTCAATCTCTCGATCCGACAGCGTTGTGGGGAGGGGGTCGGTGCCGGAAGGCGGTTGGTATGCTCCTTCGCCGTGGATGCGCTCCGCTGCGGGAGGAGGAAGATACTTTCCGCCTTGTAGAATTCGTGAGACTGCCATTCGGAGTTCCTGAGGCCCTCGCGTTTTTGTCAGGTATCCGAGCGCACCAGCCCGAATCGCACGCGCGGAGTAGTGTTCTTCGGCATAAATGCTGACAATGAGCACAGGCAGGGATGGTTGCAGGGATTTGAGAATGCGCAGAATTTCGAGCCCAGGCATGTCCGGTAAATTTAAATCCAGAATGACAAGGTCCCAGGCGGCAGTACGGACCTGCTCGAGTGCATCGCTGGCAGAGGCAGTTTCGGTAATGTGCGGAGTCAGCCCATCTTCACTCAGAAAGTCTTGGAGGAACTCCCTCATGCCGCGGCGGAGTAACGCGTGATCATCCGCGAGCAGGATTCGGACATCGGTTTTCACCGGTGGTTCGTCTTGGCATGGGGCCACAGCCAGGTTGCCGTTCATAGTGCACCTCGCAGTTCAGCCCTGTCCGCTCCCGTCTGGGCAATCGATATGGCCCGCTCCGCCGGCTGATTGGTGGGACGGGGGGAGGCTGTCAGTGTCTGGGTTGTAATTGGAGAGACCATTCGATACGCTCCTGCAGGCCGCCCACTCGTGGTAACCGCAAACTCGGACATCGACTCTCGCGACCTCGATCTATTGGAACCCTACGGGCTACAACGGCAAGAGGTGAGGATGCGTCTGTCGATTCCGGACCCCACGTGCTTAGCCGATCATGCCTTTGAGCAGGGTAACAAGCTAGGCGAATATTCCTATGTATTTATTGCGCTTACGACTAGTACCACGAACACCAATGAGGCCAATAGAGCTAAAGGGCCCTGTTGTGGCCCTATACTGAGGTCTCACCTGACGTGAT
>JACOEF010000681.1 GCA_024998705.1 Nitrospira sp. | reverse complement strand
GGCCACCGCCAGCCGGTGGCGTGCACGGGCTCGTCGTCGGCTACCCTTCTGGGCGCGACTGAGCCGTTGCTGGAGAACCCGGAGCGTGCGCTGTTGTCGGTCGGCATGGCGTGGGTTGTCAATCGTTTCCCCAGTGCTGAGTGTGGCCAAGTGCGTGACACCGAAATCAAGGCCCGCCGCCTGGCCGGACTTGGGCCACGAGACAGGGGCCACGTCGACCACCAGCGAGACAAAGTATTTGACGGTGGTCGTCTTGATGATCCGCACTGATGAGGGGATATGGATGATGTCCCGGGTCCATCTCACCTTGAGCACGCCGAGCTTC
>JACOEF010000414.1 GCA_024998705.1 Nitrospira sp. | reverse complement strand
CCGGCAAACTGGCCATGGCGTGAATGAGTATGGAAGATCGACCGGTCATGTGGACATCCGTCGCAATGATATTGCTGTGGCTTGCTGCGGGCTGCAGCCTCGATGCTGCCTCACGCGGCCCCTTCGGTCCTGAAGATCCGGAAACCGCCATCCAGAGGAAGCCACTGCCTTCGCAGCTTCCTGTCAGGCACGTCTTGGAATTCATCGCCGACGAGTCTCCCGAACATATCAAGCCCAAGATGGCGGGGAGCGCGCTCGATGCCGTGATCTCTCGCACACCGAATCAGGAGGCACTGCTCTCAGCAGCCGACATTGCCGGACTGCGAAAGGTTGCGGAAGCCGACCCTCGAGTCGCGGCCCTTCTCGGCGAGCGCTGGGGCTTTATTGATGCGGACCGCGTCCCGCCACAAGGGAAGGTGTCATTCGGCTGCTGCCGAACGACCGCTCGCTTCACCAGGCTCACCTACTTCAGCTACAGTCATAACGTCGCGATCGATGTACGCATGAAGGATTCGGCGGTTGTGGAAACATCCAGAACGGAAGGGTATCTCCCGCCCGAAGGCCCTCAGGACGTCCAACGAGGCATCGAGTTGGCTCGCGCCGACAGCCGCCTTGCCGGCCAGGTGCAAGGGCTACAGGGCCATGGCCTCTTGATGCAGCCGGATCGTGGATTCTTCAGGAACGACCCCGGCTATGGGCATCGAGTGATCTGGATTACGTTCTCCCCTGGACTGGGCGGCGACCCCAAATACTGGGCGCAGGTAGACCTCACGGAAGACCGGGTGCTGGATGCAGGTGATGAACCGCCTCGGTAGGCGATGAAAGGATACCGATGAGACGCTTCGTGGTGAGTACCCTGCTGCTGCTCTTCATCCTCGCTGTGCCGAGGCCCGGCGCGGCCGACACGGCATCGGAGCATGTGGAGTGGGGGCGTTGGAGCCTTGACTACGAAGTCAGGGAGAATACCGGCTTGGCCCTTCGCAACGTCACCTATGGTGGGGAACAGGTGCTCGCGAAAGCCAGCATGCCGGTCCTTCGCGTGAAGTATGTGAAAGAACGCATCTGGTGGAACCCCTTTACCTGGTTCGGCTCCCGTGCCGACAGCGGGCGCTGCGGCCCCTTTCAAGATCGGCTGCGCTGGCAGGACTTGGTCCCGATCGTGAACTGCGGCAACAACAAGGTGTGCGCCGAGAGCACAACCGTGCAGGGCGTGAAGTGGCTGGAACTCGGCATCTATGCCCGAATCGGGGAGTATCACATTTACCAATCTTGGCATCTGTCCGAAGACGGCGAACTTCGACCGGTCGTCCAAAGCCGTGGATTGTCGTGCAATACCGACCATGTCCACCATCCCTATTGGCGCTTTGATTTCGACATCAACGGCAATGGCATGGACCAGGTGTTCGTGCGCGACGACGGGGGACCGGACAACGGCTGGGGACCCGGATGGAAAAAATATACCAACGAGCGGAATGACGTAAAACATACCGCCACACACCGGGCCTGGTTTGTCCGCGACCAACTCACGGGACATGGGGTCTGGGTGCTGCCCGGAGACGGGTACGCCCCGCTCAAAGACGACGGGGAGCGCGATGCCTTTGCGGACCTCGACGTCGCCATTCGACGGGCCAATCCGGATGAAGATCTCCCGTGGGCCTTTGGAGCCCGCGGGCAACTCGGGTATGACGAGGACAACCAGGGCGTCCAGGAGCAGGACGTCGTGTTCTGGTATGTGGCTCACCTCCCTCACATGGCCGCCCTCGGCCCCACGAAGTGGCTGACGCTCGGCCCCACCCTGAAAGTGCATCGGTAGCCGCCTCCCCCTCCGATCCTCCGGCTAGGCCGAGCATCGATCCCCCAAGGGCCCCACCATGCCGTTGCGGTTCACACCTTAGGCATTCTATAGTAAGCGAAGGTTGCCCCTAGATACTGCCATCGGCCGGGCAGTACAATCAGTCTGTTTCATCGACGCACAGCTGTCTCAACATGAACCACGTCCGCGCTTCTGAATCTTCCAGGTCTTGCATGCTCGTACCAGGGCCTGCTGATCGGAAAGAACCGGCATGAGTCAGCCAGAATTCTCCGCAAAGGAGTTTCAGCAAGTCGGCGAGATTATGCATCATGCCCGCTCCGTCGATCGCAGCGACGGAGTGTGGCAGCTCGTCTCGGCCGTACAACGAGTCATTCCGTATGAATTCTCGGGATGCGGCGCGGTCAATCTCCTGCACGGGATGGACCCGTCGTTGGGCCACTCCACCTATCCCCGAGAATTCTGCCAACTGTACATGGGCCAGGGTTTAGTGGCTGACCCGGCCGTACACCGACTCCTCACCTCCGGTCAGACCGTCACCTCAAGCGCTGATGAACCAGCCGGCAACGAACCCAAGGCCATCACCTCACTCAAGCTCGAATTCGGCGTCACAACCTGTCTCTCGACCGGTGTGCGTGGAGCGAACGGCTCCTGCTCATATTTTGCATTCAGCAATTTTGATGCGAAACAGGCCGACAAACTCCGTCTCCTGCTCGATATCCTCGCCCCACACTTTCACCTGAGTTATATGCGCTGCCAGTCCACGTGGAAGCCAGAACACCCGGCTCAACCCGCGTACATCCTCAGCAAGCGGGAAGAAGAAATTCTTCGATGGGTGGCGGCGGGTAAGACCAACTGGGAAATCTCCGTCATCCTCAAAGTCAGTTTAAACACGGTGAAGTTTCACCTCAAAAATATCTTCCAAAAAATCGGCGTCGAGAACCGGTGGAGCGCCATTGCGTATTGGCAAACCGGCGAGCAACATCGTCCCGCTCCACCCGCAACGCCCAGTGATGACCGGCCGCCAAGCGGCTCCCCCACACCCCCGTAATTCGTTCGGCACATGTCCGCTCGCGCTCCACCTCGTCCATCACATATTGATCGGCGCCGGGAGAGAGACTCTGCCTACCCCGATGGGTAGGTGACGCCCGCACACGCTTCTCGTACATTCGCTCCATACAACGCCATGCTACGCATGGCGGACCAGCGCCACCGTGCACATACTCGGCGAGGGCATGCTGCCCTGCGATGCCGGGAAGGAGAAGCCTTATGAAGCAGTTTGCCGCATTGCCTGCACCAATGGAAGCGACAGCCACTCTGCTCGACCTCCTGCAACAACGCAAGACCCGCCGCTTCGGATGCGGTATGACCCTACCCAGCGGCCCCTTGCAATACACCAGTCATCAGGAACCGCTCCCGCTCAGTCGGGAAGAAGAGCGATACCTGATTTACGCGGCCATCGGCCGGTCCGGGAAGAACCTGGGCGACATGCAGTTTGTCGGCCGCCCCGGTACAAGTGCCGGGCAGGGTCACGCGCTGATGAACTTCAAGAGCCGAACTGTTCCAAGCCCCTGCTCCGCGCAGACCACACAGCTGTTCTACACCAACGATGACGGCGTCTTTTTTGTTGCCGATGCGGCCGGCCCCGACCACCCTTGGGAT
>JACOEF010000680.1 GCA_024998705.1 Nitrospira sp. | reverse complement strand
TATGTCTCTCTCGCCTGTCCCTGGGCGCACCGGACGATCATCGTTCGCGCACTCAAGGGACTCACTCACGTCGTCGGAATGACGATCGTCGATCCCATCCGCGACGAACAGGGTTGGGCCTTTCGCAACGGCCCCGGCCACTCTCTCGATACCACCAACGGATTTCACTTTCTCAGCGAAGCCTATCGTGCCACCGACCCCCACTATCGCAGGCGCGTAACAGTTCCGGTGTTGTGGGACAGGGTGACACAACGTATCGTGAACAACTCCGACGATGACCTCATGCGCATCTTCAACGACGAGTTCAATCGCTTCAGTACCAACCAGCTGAACCTGTACCCGGAAGCCCTCCGTTCTCAAATCGATGCGATGAACGACTTCTTATACGAGCGGGTGAACGACGGTGTGTACCGTGCCGGATTTGCGACCTCCCAACAGGCGTACGAACAGGCGGCACGGTCGGTCTTCAGCGCTCTGGATGAACTCGACATCAGGCTTCGCGACCGGCGCTACCTCTTCGGCGCGCAATTCGTCGAATCCGATTGGCGGTTGTTTGTCACCTTGCTCCGGTTCGATGCCGTATACCACGGGCATTTCAAATGCAATGTCCGACGCATCGTCGATTACCCCCACCTCTCCGGCTACCTGAAAGACCTCTACCAAGTGCCGGGCATCGCGGAGACCGTCGATTTTGATCACATCAAGCGGCACTACTACGTCACCCATGACGACATCAACCCCACCCGCATCGTGCCCATCGGACCGATGCTGGATTTGCTCAGCCCTCCCGGCCGAAGCGGACTGTCCTGACATAGCTTCCAATAGCCTGGACACAGGCGGCTTGCAGCTCCTGCCTGCGATCGGACAAGATCCATGTACGAGCAAGGCCCACAGCGAAAGCCCGCTCCAACTAGCAGGCTGCTCAAAATGGTCGCCCGGCAAGGCCGCAAGGAGCGACTCGAGTGAGGCGTACCCTCGGTGGTACGTCGCAACGAGAGTTCGCGACTGAGAACGAAGCCGGAGACCATTTTCAGCAGCCTGCCCAAGAATTTCCTTGAGCCGCACGGGTTCCCTGGCATATGGTGGGCGTAGTCAGGCTTTTCATCAGAAAGGATCGTCTATGCGTCATGTGACCGGTGCCGTCTCCGCAGTGGTGCTTCTCATGTCCTCGCTCGCCTGGGCCGCCCCCGAACCGGCCAACGATGAGCAGAAAACGCTCTATGCCCTCGGCGCCGCCATCAGCCAATCACTCGGCCCCTTCACCTTAAACGAATCCGAACTGGAATTCGTCAAAGCCGGTCTGGTCGATGGCGTCTTAAAACACCCGCAGAAGGTCGACTTGCAGGTGTATGGCCCGAAGATTCAACAGC
>JACOEF010000280.1 GCA_024998705.1 Nitrospira sp. | reverse complement strand
GATGACGGTGGCGGCATAAGAGGTCGGGCCACCGTCCGTTCGCCCATTTACGGACTCAGGACTGCCGACGGCATCGGTCCCGCCCATCACGCGTCCATCGGGGAAATACCATTTGGAGTTACGCGGTTCGACCACCAGCGCCGCGTAAAACCCGTGGTGCTGGTGCGAACTCGGGCCGAAATGGTCGTGCGTGAAGACCGTCCGCATCGTCCGGTCTTTCACCTTCTTGTCTCCGGGCTTCCCATTCAGAACCGGATCGGCCCACCAACGCTGAGTGGTCGTCTGAGCTCCGCACCAGGGATGGCCGATCAAGTCGTGATCGTCGCGTTCATTATCCGTGATGTCGCTGTAGAGGCCGCGCGGATCACCGGCCAAGGCCCCGTCTTCCGTCGCGCCCAGTTCCCCTTTTTTGAGAAACAAGCGATGGGTTCTTGGCCGGAGCTTGACGACCGGATTCGTGGCATTGTAGGCGGCAATCCGCTCACGCACTTCGTCTGCAGCCAAGGTGCCGTCTTCATAGTTCCACCCGTTGCCAGACCCGTCCGATGAGGTGACGTCGAATTTCACCAGGTGAATATGCTGACCGATCGTATCGGTGGGCGTATACACCTGAAAATCGTCCAGATTGAGATTGCTCGGAATCAGATTCGTGGCATGAAATACAACGCACTCGCCCGACTGCGCGCGAAAGAAAAGCGGCTCGGTAGGGCGATTGCCGTCCAGCGTATCCCGAACATCCTGCTCCAACACCGGAAACCGGCCTTGCGGGTCATGCCAGCCGGACTTGTTCACCGTCATATCCATTTGCACGTACACCGCGCGGTATTCACGCGTCTTCACATCATGAACACTTCCTTTTTCGTCGATGAACTCCTTGGGGCAGGGATTTGAAAAGGGGGCCCCCGCCTCACCCTGCCCGCGCTTGGGCTCCGCAATATTGCCGCCGCCGTTGACATGAAAGAGCACGCGCGGCTTTCGAGGATCGTCGCACGTGCCGTCTGAGAGACAGGTCACATAACCGGGCGCTTCCCAATTATAAGGCGTATAGGCCCAACCAGCATCGCCCGGCTTCACCGCCGGAGCCCCATTCCCCTCGGCCATTCCGGCGTGCAACTTCATCGCCTCCTTTTCGTCGCCCGATCCGTCACCGTCAAGGACCGTGACCTTTGCGGTCTCCAATTCACGCGCCAAGCCAAGTAAGCCGATATCGCTGTTTTGAGTGGCTACTCGAGACGCGATACGGGCAGACTCCTGTCGCCCCTTGTCAAACAGGTCTTTACTTACAGGCGGGATTTTACGCAACTCTTTAGGGACCTTTGCCTGGGCTGCGTCGTTGACAGTTCCACCGGTGATGATGTGCCGGCGAAGCGTCTTTGCATCGTCCTTGCCTTCCAGATCGAGCGGCGGTTGCGGCGGTCGATGTACTATTTGTCCGGCGATGTAGAAGGGGTAGCCCTTGAACGTCTCATTCGGCATCGGAGGCAGCGGCGTCCTGGGCAGCGGCACGACCGCCGGCGTCGGCGTGCCTTCGGCGATGTCATGGTCCTTTAAACGACGATCCTGCCCTCCGTCTTCAAACACATCGTGCGTGCGCCACAATTCCCACATGCCTTGAGCGAAGTGCGGATAAAGGTGGCAATGGAAAATGGAATCGCCCGGTCCGAGATTCCGGTTACCGGACCCACCATAATGCACTTCATACGAAAAGCTCGTGCCGGGAGAAATTGTCTGTGAGTCGAGATAGTGCGAGAGGGGATCGTGCTTATCTTCGACCCATTGATGGGCATGCAGATGGAACACATGGGTCTCTTTGGGACCCGCATGCATGTTGCGGAAACGGACGGGATCCCCCAGATACGAGTGGTGGACATTGGAAGGATCGTCAGGGTATTTCGCCTGCATTTTATAACGCCCCTGCGCATCCTTCTTATAGCCCCCGTGCTCATCACGCTCGTAGCCGACCACCATGGCCGGATCACCGTTGACCCAGGAGGTCAGAAAAAACTCTTCGAGCTTGCACTCCACACTATCCCGCGCTGGCCCGATTTTCTCACGATTGGCCACGACCATCGCCCCGAGGCCGGACGCGCCATAATTGATGCCCATGCCGTCGCGAAGGGAACTTAGCGGGGAGCCTTCTTCCCTGATCTCATCGAAGGCCTGAACGGCCGTCACCTCGTCATGAAAAATGACGGTAAATTCGCGGTATGGCTTCCCGCAGGCGTTCCCCTCGCCCATTTTTTCGCAGCCGTTCTCCCGATCGATGTCGATCACGGCATTGAGATCGGAATGGACGATCTCACATCGCCCATTGTCGCCTTTGTCGCACTTCAACATGTTCAGAATCGGATCGCCCTTGCGCGCTCCACTGCTGAACAGTGCCTCGTAGTCGATGACTGGTTGACCGAAACGCGTCGACTTCCCATGACTGGCCGCCTGCAAATCCTCCTTGGCGACCTGGGAGCGATACCACTTCGCGCCTCTTGGCTGCACATTGACCGCTCCGAATAGCCCCAGGCCCAGCTGACCACCGTCGCCTTCGCCTCCCGCTGGCGCGCCCATGGAGTAAAAGAAATACGTTCCTTCTTTCTTCACAAACCAGGTGTAGGTCCTGGTCTCGCCGGGCGCAGCGAGCGCACAGAGACTTTTCCCCGCGGCCCCGGATTCAGCAGAACATTGTCCGGCGGTGGCCACCCGCTTGCCCTGTTCGTCCGTCCGATACCATCCGTTTCGGCCGACATTCGCTCCCTGGGAATCGATCGTATCCACCAGACTCAACCCGTTGACATGCATGGAGGCGTGGCGCGTGGAGGGCTCGTCGCTGTCACTGATGGCCTTCACCCGTTTCTCAGGAACGGTGAGCCGTTTTTCGGGGTCAAGCATCACCTCCTGACCATTCATCTCGGGCGAAAGCAGGTTCGTGAAGGTCACCTGTAGGCAATCGCCTTCATTTGCCCGAAGCACCAACGGACGGGGCCGCTTATCTGCCCGTAACTTCACCTTTCCAGCCAACTCCAGATCGGCAGGACCAGGTTTGGCAGGGATGGCCACCTCCGCCTCCTGCGGCCAGGCATCCAAATCACCGTTGAGGAGATCGACATCCGGTTCCTCCGTCCTGGCCTTGTGGTGCGACTCGGATTCGCTTCCATCGCTGACCTTGACGACGTCACGCCGCAACGCATACATGATCCCGGCAGGATTAAACGAGCCGAAGCAGTTGTAATAGTACACTTGATCCAATGCCACGACGTCGGCTGTGATGGTCCGCTCGCAGAAGGGCTTGACCACCAGCTGGGACTGAGGCAATTGAGGCTTTGCACAACCCCACCCCAACAGTGACAGGCTCAGAATCAGCGCCGCGTTGAGCACCAACGGGAAGCGAGACGCGTCCCGTCCCTCCATCGATAGGGCGGACCGGGATCGGCCCGTCTGCGAACTCACTTTCTGGCTGGTGTGTTCCACCGCACATGTTTCGTCTGGCATGATCAGGATCTCCACTCCACTCGTGGCTGGTGATGGCATTATTGCGTGCAGGAAAATGTCGGCGTCGCGAGGCCCGGCCATGGACTTAGACGCGGGATCGTGGGCAATCCGCTATCCGGCAACGCCCATCCATTCGCAAGAAATGCCAGACATTGAAAATTCAGCGCCGGCTGCGGCCCACCTTGCACGCCGGTCGGTTCGGGGAAAATATATTCCCCGACCGGCGCCACATAGAGACCGGCAGTCAGGCCGTGCGCGGCCTTTGGTGCGCTCGGCACATCACTGCCGTCCGGCAATGGCACGGGGTCATCAATGCGCACCATCAGCTCGCGGGTGGCCCCTTTCAGATTCCCGTTGAAATCAAACAGCGTGGCCGCCGTCAACGGTGGCACATACCGAAACCGCCCAAAGACGGCTTGAACTTTTTCCGTGCTGTGCAACAAGCGGGCCTTGGGTGTCCCTCCCGGAGCGACATCCACCGCGTACACACTCACCCGTCGACTCGGATCGGTTGTAAATCCTTCGACCTTCAAGCGATCCTGGCATTCCGCAGCCTGGCCACAGGCCACAACAGGGCCCCTTGTCCCAAGCAGTGATTCCTCCAGCGTGACGTACGCGCGTCCTCCGGGCTTGGTGTAAATTCCAACATTCGCCACCAACGTATGCACGGAAAGAAAATCACCCTGCGCATCGCGCGCGCGTGTGCCGGCAAAGGTAATGTAGTCGCCGATTTTGACCGGCGCCTGCTTATCTGGATCGCACAGCGGACAAGCCTTGATCGAGTCATTTCCGAATCTCACGGGCGGCACCAGATCGGTCGAATTCATCACAAACGTCAGCTCCGGCGGTCGGTTTTGTGCAGGACATTGAGGGTCATTGCCCGTACGCGGCACACACATGGGATAGCCAGTCAACGCATGCACGGTGGGATTACCCTGGTCGACGGTGAATCGCGGGTCGGGATAGCGCGAGTTCGGATCATCTGCCCCGATGGGTGGCGGCGCAGGATTCGGTCTTCCATAGCGACCGTCTCCAGCAAAGGGATCAGACGGGTCTAAGGCGGGGTCGTTGAGCCGAATTCGCGTGTCACCCGGTCCACAGGCCACAACGGTGGAACTCGCCCCCACGCACATCATGCCGGTCGCAGTGTCGATATGATGAATAAAGCCCGCACCAATATTCAGCGATTGTTGCGAGATGGCCACCAATCCCGCGATATACACGCCGCCCACAATGTTTCCGTTGACATCGACTTCAAACGCCGCAAGCGGCGGGAACTTGTCATTCAGAGCCAG
>JACOEF010000080.1 GCA_024998705.1 Nitrospira sp. | reverse complement strand
TTCACGCCTGTTGCAACTCGGCTACGTAAGGCGCCAAGTGCTGACGTACTGCCGTCAGTTCGGGATACTTCGACACATTCCGTTTCACGTAGCCCAGGACACGAGGGATGTCGGCGAGAAATTTCGGATTGTGTTTGACCTGGTCGATGTAGACAAACCGGCCGGCGGCTTTGAGGTTACGTTGAATGCTGGTGAAGTCGAATAACCGGCGGAACGCGGCCCGGTCGGTCCAGCCCTGCCCATGGGCGGCAAGGCCGTCGAGAAAATGATCGACCAGCCCGTCCACCACGGCATCATCCAACTCGATGTAGGCATCTTTCAACAAGGACGCCAGATCGTAGGTAGCCGGGCCCATGAGGGCATCCTGAAAATCGATGATACCGAGGCGCGATCCGTCGACCATGAGATTGCGTGAATGGTAATCACGATGGACGAACACCTGCGGCTGGCCGGCCAGGAGTTCGGCGATGCGTTGAAACTCGCTTCGAATCGCCCTCTCGTCCTCGGGTTTCATCGGTCGTCCGATTCGGGCCGTGATCCCATATTCGAGAAAATGGTCGAACTCCCACATCAAGAGCGGCACATCGAATCGCCGGTGAAAGGCGATACAGCCGGGCGCGGGCGGATTGGTCCCCTTCACTTGAAGCAAGACCAATTGATCGATCGCCTGACGATAGAGCGCAACCAACCGGGCGCGATCCGCATCACGGCAGGCTTCCGCCAACGTCAGATCCCCGAAATCCTCTAAGTACAGGAGGCCGGCCTCGCGATCGTAGTAGTACAACTGCGGGACAGTGACACCCGTGCGCTGCAGATGCGTGAGCACGTTGGTAAAGGGCAGTTCCGCAATCTGAACGGACGCGCCGCTGACGGCTTCTTCCGATTTCTTGAACCCTTCCGGATCGGCCAGTTGCATGAGGATCAACGCCGAGGGTGCGCCCTTCAGGGCGATCCGGAAATACCGGCGATTCGATGCGTCGCCGGCGAGCGGAGTCAACCCGGCCACCTCGCCGCGAAACGGCAGCGTGGTTGCAACGGTTCGGGCGATACGTGCAGGATCAGGGGGTGCGAGCGGTGCCGCGGGAGCGGCTGGATTTGTCGTTGTCATACGATCGGCATTATAGCCAAACCAGGTTGAACTGCCAGTAGAAAGTCACCTGCTGCAGGCCCTCTCATCCACGATCGGTTGTCAGCCCCCGGCACGGCCCGGTATCCTGGGCCCTCTACACGAAGGAGACGCACATGCAGTACGTTCATCTCGGGCGCTCTGGAGTACGGGTCAGCCGCCTCTGTTTGGGCACCATGAACTTCGGGCCGCAGACCTCCGAACGCGACAGCTTTGCCATCATGGATCAGGCGCTGGAACAAGGCATCAACTTTTTCGATAGCGCCAACGTCTATGGATGGAAAGTTGGCGAAGGCGTGACGGAGCAGATTGTCGGTCGCTGGTTCGCACAGGGCGGCGGGCGACGCGAAAAAGTGGGGCTGGCGACCAAAGTCTATGGACGCATGGGCGACTGGCCCAACCAGTCGCGCCTCTCCGCCTTGCATATCAAACGCGCGTGCGAAGAGAGCCTCCGGCGTCTCCAGACAGACCATATCGACCTCTACCAAATGCACCACATCGATCGTGAATGCCCGTGGGAAGAACTCTGGCAGGCAATGGAACAACTGTACCGCGAAGGGAAGGTGCTGTACGTCGGCAGCAGCAACTTCGCCGGCTGGCATATCGCGCAGGCCCAAGAGCTGGCGAAGTCACGCCACGTTCTGGGGCTCATCTCCGAACAAAGTCTTTACAACCTCCTCGAACGAACCGTCGAGCTGGAAGTCCTTCCGGCCTGTCAGGCCTATGGAATCGGGATCATTCCCTAGAGCCCCCTGGCGCGAGGTCTGCTTGGAGGGGCGCTGAGCGCGTACACGACCGGGCGCCGGGCAAACGAGGACGTTCAAAAAGACATCGAGACGCACCGCAAGAAATTGGAGGCCTACGAACAGTTCTGCACCACACTGCAGGCCACGCCGGCCGCCGTCGCCCTCGCCTGGCTGCTGCACCAACCGGCCGTGACATCGCCCATCATCGGTCCGCGCACCATGGAACAGCTGACATCCGCACTCCCCGCGTTGGAATTGGCGCTGACTCCGGACCACCTCAAGACCTTGGACACCATCTTCCCCGGCCCAGGCGGCGCGGCCCCCGAGGCCTATGCCTGGTAGGCGCTGAACACTGCCGGCAGGCTCAGCTGAGCTGCTACATCGTCCTCGTACCCAGCAATGAAAGAGGATCGGAAAAACACTGCCGCAAGGCGCAAGGCCCAAGGCAAGGCCCAAGGATAGGCAGGCAGGACCGGGAGAGAGGCACAGAGGTTACAGGGGTGACTGAACAGCGCGCCGGTGCAGGAGGCGCCAGGTCCAGGCTCCGAGCGTCGCGCCTATGGAATCCGCCACCAGATCCAGCGGATCTCCCTGGCGAAGCGGCACAAACAATTGATGGATCTCATCACTCAGACCGTACAGCGCGCAACCGGCCACCGCCACGATGACCGCATGGTCGGCCACCCAGGCGCCCGCTCCATGCCGGCAGGCCCGATAGGCCAAGGCCCCCAGCAGACCGTACTCGCCGAGGTGCAAGACCTTGTCGGAGGTCTCTCCAAGAAACGACGAAACTGATTCCGGTGGACTCGACATCGACGACGCCAGAAAAATCACTCCGGCATACAGAAAGACCGGCCCCCAGTACCGGAGAACCGAGAGTGGAGACCGCAGCGACTCCGCGCCGAGGCCATTGGTGATCACCTGATTCGATGCCATCTTTTTCAATGCCCGATGTTTGCCGAACGGCGAATTCACGACAACGGGATCACGCGCGCCCAGGCGGAAAAAAAACTTCCCCGGCCTCGATCCCGCCGTTTCGTTGCAACACTCCTACCCCTATGACATACTGCCCCTGAGTCTGCAAGAAACTTCCCGATGAAAACCATTCAACTCTGCTTTCTCTGGCATATGCACCAGCCGTATTACACGGACCCGCTCACCGGGTCCGCGAGTATGCCCTGGGTCCGCTTGCACGCTACGAAGGCCTACGTCGACATGGCCTTCCTCCTGGAGCGATTCCCGGAAGCCCGCTCGACCTTTAACTTCACTCCGTCGCTGCTGCTGCAACTGGAAGAGTTCTCCACCGGCCGCGTCCGCGATCTATTCCTGGAATATGCGCAGCGCCCGGCAGCCGACCTGACCCCGACTGAAAAAGCCTTCCTGATCCGCCATTTCTTCTCGGCCAACTGGGCCACCATGGTACGGCCCTTTCCTCGTTACCAGGAATTGCTGGTGAAACGCGGCGTCGATGTCCAGGGGCACGACCTCGATCGTCTGGCCAAACAATTTTCGACGCAGGAATTTCTGGACCTCCAGGTTTGGCACAATCTCGCCTGGTTCGGATACGGCAGCCTGCAGCGCTTTCCACGGCTGGCGGAATTGCGCGCGAAGAATCGAGGATTTACGGAAGAGGACAAGCAGGAAGTGCTGGCATTGCAACAGACCGCGATCCGGCAGATTGTTCCGATGTACAAGGCGCTTCAGGACCGTGGGCAAATCGAATTGACCACCACCCCGT
>JACOEF010000454.1 GCA_024998705.1 Nitrospira sp. | reverse complement strand
CCACACTATGCTGGGCGGTGAGGTCCAACCCGGTCGTCGGTTCGTCCAGCAAGAGAATCCGAGGCTGCTGCGCCAACGCCCGAGCGATGAACACCCGTTGCTGCTGCCCGCCGGACAGGGCGCCCAAGGCGGAGTCTCTGGGATGATCCATGCCGACCTGAGCGAGCGCCTCGCGAGCGATATCCCGATCCTTCCGTGAAGGCCTCCGGAAGAGGCCGAGCGCGCCGTATCGGCCCATCATGGCCGCTTCCAGCACGGTCACGGGAAAGTTCCGGTCGATCATGCCTTTTTGCGGCAGATAGCCGATGAGGGCCCGATGGTGACAGCGGAGTTCCTCGCAGGCACAGTCCAAAACGCGGAGTGTGCCGCTCAGGGGAGCCATCAGTCCCAGCACGGCGCGGCAGAGGGTGGTCTTGCCGGATCCATTCGGGCCGATCACGCCGACAAATTCCGATTCCGGAATGGTCAGGCAGATGTCCTCCAGGGCTACGATGCCGGGAAACCCGAAGGTGGCATGGTCGAAACGAATAATGGGATGGGTCATGCGCGGCGGTGTAGGGTGAAAATGCTGGTTCGTCAGTCGCTGTCCGGATCGCGGTGGCGGTTAGGTCTGTTCCAGTGCCTGAGCCAATTGGAGCACATTATAGCGGAGCATGTCGAGGTAGGTCTCGGTTCCAGGTAACCCTCCAGGCAAGGTCGTCAATACGGCAATGCGCGAGCCGGTTTCACGCGCCAGCAACTGTGGAACCTTCTGATTCAGTTGTACCTCGGAGATAATCACTCGGACGTGGTCTCGTTTCATGGTCTCGATCAAGGTATGCAGATGCCGCGCGGAAGGTTCTCCTCCCGGTTGTGTCTGGATCGTGCCGGCGATATGGAGATCGTAGCGCCGGGCAAAATAGGGCCAGGCCGGGTGGTGGACGATCACAGCCCGGTTCGGCAACGAGCGGAGCCGGGCCAGTGTGTCTTCCTGCACGCGAGCCAGCGCCTGAAGATACGTCGCAGTGTTGGTCCGATAGTCGGTGGCATAGGCCGGGTCTGCGGCGACGATGGCATCGGAAATGTGTTGGACCATCGTGGCTGCGGCAGCCGGATCCAGCCAGACATGAGGGTTCCCCGCCCCGTGTTGGTGCGAGTGAGTTGTCCCTGCCGGTTCGGGATGATCCTGGATCAGCGCAATGTCTTTGGAGGTGGTCACCACTCGCAATGAACCATTACCGGCGTTCTTCACCAGCGAGGACACCCACACTTCGAGTCCGGCACCGACTTCGAATAAGAGCGCGGCTTTGCGAACGGCGACAAGATCGCTTGGTTTCGGCGAATAGGTATGCTCACTCTCATACCCGGTCATGAGCGAAATGACGCGCACATGCGAGCCGCCGATCTGTTGCACCCAATCCTTCAGGACCGGGAGTGTCACGACCACATTGAGTGGCTCGGGAGCGGATGCAGCAAACGCTGTGGCGGGGGTGCCCCATTCACAGGGCAGCGCACATGCGAGGAACATGGTCAGGAGGATCAGACGAAACATCCGGCGGACGGTAACACCCGATTTCTGCAAAGTCAACGCGAAGAGCGGCGGAGATCGTGGGCGGGCGATGCGTGCAATGCTTGACCCGTTGCCGGGGTTTCGATTAGCGTAGCGAACCGAAGAGAAAATAAATGTCTCGCGGTTGTGTGCCGGAGGAGGGGCGCGATGAAAGTTGTCGGACTGATGTCCGGGACATCGGCAGATGGGGTGGACGCGGCGCTGGTGAGCATTGTCCGGCGCGGCGGGGTGCCCCGGATCACTCCCCTGGCATTTACGTCCGTACCGTACTCCCGGTCACTCCAGCAGCGGATTGTTGAACTCTCGCTCCAGGGTCGCGTGGACGACATCTGCCACATGAACGCCTACTTGGGGGAACTCTTCGCCAAAGCCGCGCTCCGCGTGATTCAGCGGGCGAAGCATCAGCCGGCGGATATCGACCTGATCGGATCCCACGGACAGACAATACACCATTTGCCGAAGGGGAGGCGTGAGCCAGGTGTCGGACTCGTTCGCTCCACCCTGCAGATTGGTGAGCCGGCTGTCATCGCCGAACGCACCGGTATTACGACCGTCGCAAATTTTCGGCCGCGTGATATGGCGGCGGGCGGCGAGGGGGCTCCGTTGGTTCCGTATGCGCATGCGGTGGCCTTCGGTCATGCACGTCGTGGACGTCTGGTGGTCAATATCGGGGGAATCAGCAACGTGACCTATCTGCCCCCAGGCGGTGGAGTGGCCGAGCTGCGTGCGTTCGACACCGGCCCAGGAAATATGGTGCTGGACGCGATTGTGCGCGAAGCGACAGCGGGGCGCTTGACTTACGATGCCGCTGGGCGACGCGCCCGCAAGGGAACGGTGAACCGGCCTCTGCTCACCGAGCTGATGGCCCATCCATTTCTGCAGCGGCGTCCGCCCAAGTCGACCGGTCGGGAAGAGTTCGGAGCGCCGTTTGTGCGTCGGCTCATCACGAAGCAACGGAAGGCGCGCCTGTCCGTGGAGGATTTGCTCGCAACTTGTGCGACGTGGACCGCGGAGGCGATTGGTTCGTCCAGGCGGTGGATTATCGGCGAGATCCATGATGTGATCGTCGGGGGTGGCGGGGTGTACAATCGCGCGATCATGGCGTCCATCCGGCAGGTATTTGCGCCGACGCCGGTGGTGACGTTTGATGAATGTGGATGGAGCAGCAAGGCGTTTGAAGCGACGGCGTTTGCCCTGCTGGCTCATGACACGTATCTCGGACAATGCACCAATGTGCCGCAGGTGACGGGTGCTCATCACCCCGTGTTACTCGGTGCGGTCGTTCCGGGAACGCCTCACATGCTGACGAAATGGGCGCGCCTCGCCCGGTGATTCGATCGGAACGTCGTGGAATTACTCTATCCTATCCTGGGTATTGGAGCGCTGGCTTTTCTTGGAAGCCTGGCGTGGGAGAGTTTCAGGCGGAGGCGCGCCTCTGGTTCCTCCCCGGCGGGGGCGCTTGCCGGGATGAGCTTTGCCGCCAAGCCCTTGATGACCGACCAGGAAGCGCAACTCTACAACCTGTTACGGTTGGCGGTGGAAGACCGCTATTTACTCTTCACGCAAATTCCTCTCTGGAGCCTGTTGGACTTGCGTCTCGCTTCGGGAACACCGCCTGTGGAGACTCTGCGGGAACTTGCGCTGAAGCGCGCGACCTTTGTGCTGGTGCATCCGGGGAGTCGCTTGGTCGAGAAGGTCGTGCAAGTCGAGCGGCCAGTTCCGGATGAGGCCCCTGACGGATCGCATGATTCACTTTTTGAATCGGCGCTTCATGCGGCCGGGGTGCAACTCGTGCGGTTGAGCCCGCTGCATGCCTACACCGTTCCCGGTCTTGTCACGCTGTTGGATCTGGCCGACCCGGACTAGCGGCGCCGTGACCGCAACGCTGGCCGGGAACGCAAGGGGGAGGGGGCCCGATTAGCTAGGCTCGACGGCGGCCGGTTCATGCTTCGCGGCGGCGGCCTCCAAGGCTTTACGCGCCACCTCAGCTTCTGCGGTATCGGGGTACTGATCGGTCACCCGTTCATACATCGCTTGCGCTTTTCTCGATCGCCCTGCTTGGTATAAATTTGTCCGATCTTCAGGGTCGAGGCGGCCACTGTTTGGCTCATCGGGTAGTAGGAGATGAGATCGTAAAAGGAACCCAGCGCGTCCTTGTAACGCCCCATCCGGTACTGACACTCGCCAAGCCAATATTGCGCATTGGCGGACAAGGCCGACTGTTCGTGAAGTTCAAGGAAGAACCGAAACCACGCAAGCGCTGCGACATAGTCCTTGTGGCGGAATTCTTCCATGACGCGATCATAGAGACGCCGTGAGGCATCAGGTGTTTGGGGAGGCGCGGCGAACAGCTGTGGTGCGGCGGTGAGATTGCCGAGCAACAGCAAACCGACGCAGATGACTCGCACCGAACCGAGGTTGACGTGAGCCAGAGTCATGAGTGCCCCTCTTTCTTCCCGGTTGGCAGAGTCCGGGTTCACGTGGTGATGCTCTCCCTGTCGATATGAAAGAACCGCACCAGCTGCACGTGAGGGGAGAATCTGTTGTGAAATTGGGGAGTTCGCCGTGAATCGAAGGCGCTGCCGCATGGAATTTCTGTGAGTGCCTAGGCCGAAAGCAGACAGTAGTGTACGGAAAACGCCAGGTACGGGGCAGCGCGGGAGCAGGTTGACAGATTCCTCGCTGTCAGCTGTTGTCGGTTGGTGTCAGACCGGTTGGGGGTATGGCTCGCCGGTTTGAAGGATAGAAGGGATCATAAAACCGGCATGGAACGATCGCAGGAACCAGGGTCAGTGCGACAACCGAAAGAACCACTCAGCGAGCCGCCTCCCAATCCCAAAGGGGGCCGGACGTTAATCGTCGCCAGCCGGGATCCCCATGCGTACATCCGGCCGAGCGCGGCGCTGAAAGAGGCCGGCGAGACCGATCAAGTCTATGTGCGCCCCGGAGTCTATGAAGACAAGGTCTTTGTCGCGGACCGCCCCGTGCTGCTCATCGGCGCCGGGCGCGATCAGGTGCAGATTTACAGCCGGCGTGGCGGACCGCTCTACCTGCAGCGAGTGCCCTCGGGCATGATCAGCGGCATCACCTTCCGGTATGTGGGCAGCGATCAACATTCCGCCATCAATGTCCTGGACTCCGTCTGCACGATTACCCAATGCCGGGCGACCGAAGGCGTGTTATCCGGCGTGGTGATTTACGGTCCTGAGGCCCGCCCGACGTTCCTCGACAATGAGGTCTGTTACAACCGTGAGTCAGGCATTTTTGTGTTTGCGGGCGCGCAGCCCCGACTGGCGCAAAACCAGTGTTTTGGGAACCATCATTTCGGTCTAGCGGTGCGAGATCCAGGAAGCCACCCGGAATGTGTCCGCAACCTCTGCCACAGTAATATGCTCAGTGGGATTCTGCTGTTCCACCACGCGGAGGCGTTGCTGCTCGACAATACCTGTCGGGACAATCAGCACTGGGGGGTGGTCATGACCCCGGATACGCATCCGACCCCGCTTCGTGAGGATCTGGCCACATCCAATGTGTTGGTGCCGAATCCACGAGGCTCGTTGGTCGTGACGGAGGAGCCGCTGGCCGATATCGGGCGGTAAGTGGGCGCCCTGGAACAGTACTCGTTGTGACGTGACGGCTTGACGGTGGGGAGCGCGTCGCCTCCAGGGGGGCGCCGTTACTGTGCCGGAGCGGGGGCGTTGGAGGGCGGCTGTTCGGTCGTTGAGTGAAGGTGATAGCGGTTTCCGCCTTGGTGCTTGGCGGTATACATGGCTTTGTCAGCATGTCTGAGGAGTTCGTCGATGTCCTCGTTGTCTGACGGGTACAGTGTGATGCCGATGCTCACCCCGATGGAGATGCGATGCGGCCCGATCTCGAACGGCGTGCCGATGGACTCCACGATGCGGTTGGCCACCACGAGTACATCGGCCACTCCGGAAATGCCCTCCAGGATTGCGGTGAATTCATCCCCGCCCATCCGCGCGCTCGTATCCACTTCGCGGACGAACGCCGCCAGTCGCGTGGCCACGATTTTCAGCAGCTGATCGCCGACATCGTGCCCCAGCGTGTCATTGACGGATTTGAATCGATCGAGATCGAGCAGCATGATCCCTAAGGGCTGATCTTTGCGTTTGCTGCGCGCCAGGGCATGGACCAGTCGGTCGCGAAAGAGGGCGCGGTTGATCAGTCCGGTCAGCTGGTCGTGTTGGGCAAGATAGGTCAGGCGTTCTTGCGCCCGTTTGCGCTCGATCGCATAGAGAATCGCGCGTGCGAGAAAGTCAGTCCCGCCTTCTCCTTTGACGAGGTAATCCTGTGCTCCGTGCTGAATCGCTTTGAGCGCGAGCGGGTGGTCGTCGTGTCCGCTCAGCACCACCACCGGGACGCCGGGACTGGTTGCTAAGACCTGGGTGACGGTACTCAGTCCGTGGGTGTCGGGCAGTGTAAGATCGAGCAAGACGACATCAAACCGTTCCCGGCTCAATCGGACGAGACCTTCCGCCAGGACGGGGGCATGCGTGATCTCGAACTGGTCGTGCGACCATTCGGCCATGAGATCCCGTGTGAGCTGGGCATCGACAGGATTATCTTCAACTAACAGCAGTTTGATCATCGGGGAGGGATCCTGTCTGCCGGGTCACCAGGATGAACTACGTACTGCGCACCCAAGACCGGCTGGAGAATCCTCCCGAAGCCGCAGCCCTGGGTTTTCGATCGTGCAATGCGCATCGTACGTGTTGGGGAGGGCCAGGTGGGTGAATTCAGCGCGGGTGTCTCCTTGTGGCTGCACGTATCAGGTCATCAAGGTGTCCGTTCGGAATCGATTCTAACACGTCACTTTACAGGTTCAAACAACAGCCTGCATCTTCGTGAGGGGCATGCGCGCCTTGCGCTCGTCCTGGTGATCGCGTAGCTGCGGAACGAGGCGATCCCTCACCCCTTCTCCTGCGGCAGGGGACTGATGCGTGTAGTCGATCTGCTTGCCTGTCAATGGCAGGACATTTCGGACACCGATAGCAACGAGCCAACGAACAAAATCTTGCCAAGTGGTGACGCAAACAGTCCTGATCCTCTTTTCGGAAAACGGAGAGGCGACGTGTGAACATGATAACCGCATGAAGTTATTAGCACTGACCGATTTTGTACGCGTCAGGTCGATGGCATGAAAGCTGCGCTCTAGCCGGGGGTTCGAGACGGGCGATTTCCCACCGTAATGGTGTGCCGGTGGGAGAAATGGGAGGACACAATGGGTGACAGAGCATCGACCCAACACGAGCGGCGAGTCCTGTGCGCAGGCCATACTGTCGAACGTGCCGATGGGGGACTGACGAGCGCCACCTGGGCGATTCCTCTTGCGCTGGCAGGAGCGTTGGTGGCCGGGGAGTCCGCTTCCGCGGACAGCGAGATCTATGGCTCTGTCGGACCGAACGGGGTCTTCGAAATGACGAATGTCCCGACCGAGCAACGTTTTCGGCGGGCTGATTCGCAGGTGCATCGCCTTTCATCGCGGGTTTCGGCAGAAGAGGTCGAGGAGGCGGTTCAACGCTATGCGTTCCAATTCCAACTTCATCCGGCCTTGCTCCTTGCGGTGATCAAGGCGGAGTCGGACTTCAATCCCACCGTCATTTCGAGATCCGGGGCCGTGGGATTGATGCAGTTGATTCCCGAAACCGCCATCAGACACGGGGTAGCAAACCTCTATGACACGGGTGACAACATTCGAGGGGGCGCACGACATTTGCGGTACCTGTTGAATCGGTTTAATGGGAACGTGCGGTTTGCGGTCGCGGCGTACAATGCGGGGGAGCATCGCGTGGAGCGGTATCGCGCGATTCCACCCTATCCGGAAACGCGCGAGTATGTGAGGAAAGTGATGATCTACTACAAAAGCTTTCGTGGTGATTACCAGGCGAGTCCCAGGAAAGCGGTGTTGCTGGCCATGCACCACAAGCCCCTGCAACTTGCCCCCTTGCCGATCCCTGCGCCCGTCCGTAGTCAACGAGACGTCTCCAGGAAATAGAGGCGTTTGATCACACTCCCTGCGAGGAGGACATCCGGCAACGATGCTGAAAAATGGACCGGCCGACCGAGCAGTCGGCCGGTTCAGCTCCCGGCGAGTTGAGGTGCCTGTGATTGGTCCTGTGAGAAGTAGTCACGGTACCAACGGACCGTGCGATACAGCCCTTGGAAGAACCCGTACGACGGTGTCCAATCCAACAGTTTCCTTGCCTTCTCCGAGGATAGCTCAATGTGCGTGATCTCGGCGGTGCTATTCTCGTTGACCATCGGAGGAAACGGCGAGTCGAGTATTCGGCAGATTCGTTTCGCGATGTCGATCACTTCGATGCGGTCGCCATAGGAGAAGTTGAACGCTTCACCGTACAGCTTCGGGGATTCAGCCAGCCGTTCGGCCATTAACAGTTGTACATCCACCGCATCTTCAATGTAGAGAAAGTCCCGGGTGAAGCGCCCGTCTGAGCGGAGGACTGGTGCCTCTCCGTTCATGATGCTGCGCACGACACCTGGGATCAAGCGGGTATAGTTAAAGTCAAAGCCACCGAAGTAATTCCCGCAACGGGTGATGGCAACCGGGCAGTTGTAAATCTTCCCGTAGGTTTGGGCGGCCAGATCTTGCGACGCTTTAGCGGTTTCGTAAGGGTGTAACGGCTGGAGAGGCAACTCCTCCCGGTATGGGATAGGCTGACCACCGTACACCTTGTCAGTGGAGCTGATGATGGAGATGCACTTCGGCCGATGTAGCCGGAGATAATCCAGGATTTGCCACGTACTGACCGCTGAGGAGGTAAAGCATTCCAACGGTTCTTCGAGAACGCGATGAACATCCGCTCCGTAGGCCACGTGAAAAAAGACGTCGATCGGATATTTTTTAAATATCCGCTCAATGGTCGGTTGATCGGAGACAGATCCCCATTCGAGTGAGACGCGCGAGTCGAGCCCCTCCATGAAGAACTGCGATTCCGGTTTCTGTGAACGGACAAGCGCGACAACCTGCACCCCGCAATCGAGCAGTCGCCGTACCAGCCAGCCTCCGAGGAACCCCGTTGCACCCGCAACCAAGACTGTTTTTTTGAGCCAGAATGTTGAATACATGTATTTAGCCTAAATGATCGATGGCTCGATATCAATACGTAATTCACTCCTGTGCATTCATGTCACTCGTGCTACAAATAGCCACTGCTCATGTGAATTGCCTAAGTGTGCTGGCGCTGCGCAGTGCGAGTGAGCCAGGCCGAGCCTCGATCCGGGAGGTGCTGTGCGCGCGAGAGCCGAAGCCTGAGTCGACGCTGCTATACGTAGTTGAGAGGGGAGAGGATATGGAGGGAAGGTTGGTTGCGGGGGAGAGAATTTGAACCACTGTCCGTTGGGTTATGAGATGCGTAACGGGTGATTTGTTGACGCTCTGATCATTCGCCTGCTTGTCCGCTCTATTCAATTAAATCAGCCACGTGCCAGATTCTTGATGGTCCAGTTCTTTTGCGTCCGTCTGGTCGGTTTCGGCGAGATGTGGCGAAAATTTAGCACGGCGAATTGGGGTGACATCCTTGATTGAAACAGGGCGCGACAAAACCCTCAATGGCAACACCTTCTGCGATGGACGCAATGGCCTTGTGTCAGAGTCGACAGCTTAGGAGTGCCATTGTCCCCTCCGCAGCCTACCCATCCCGAAATGAACGTCCTATTTGCGATTCAGTGGATATCCCCGCGTTACCCAGCACATTCCTATATATTAATCGACTCGGTGCCATTTCTCCGTCGCCATAAACGACGCTGTACGCTGCATGACCTTCTGAGAACCGAAGGAATTGTGCAATGTTGTGCCGTTGATATGATCTGTGCGAGCAAGGTTGAGCGAGGGTAGCGGGTGAATATGAATGTCTTCTCTATGCCATTAAATCAAAGACAGGGGGCTGCGTCTGGCCTCGCAGCAGCCGTTCTCTTTGGCCTGAGTCCTCCGCTCGCCAAGCTCCTGCTTTCAGAAAGCCATCCCCTTGTTATCGCAGGTCTGCTTTACCTAGGCGCGGGCTTGGGACTCTTGGCGTTTGAAGGAATATTCTACCGTGGATCTGAAGTGTCGCGGCGAGAGGCACAGGTGGCGCCAACTGATCGATGGTTATTAGCGGGCATCGTTCTCACGGGCGGCATCCTAGGACCTGTCTTCATGTTGTGGGGGTTACAGCACATGACCGGGGTGCTCGGCTCGCTAACATTAAACCTGGAAGCGCCCTTCACCATTCTATTGGCCGTGATTCTCTATAGAGAACACCTCGGACGCGTTGAGGCAATTGGCGCCCTGCTGATCATTGCCGCAGCTGCCGTACTCCAGTACAGGCCAGCCGATCTTGCTCCGGATGGATGGGGATTCATGGCGATCGCCTGCGCGTGCCTCTCTTGGGCGTTGGACAATAACTTGAGTCAGCGATTGTCCCTCCGCGATCCAATTGTTGTGACGCGAATCAAAACACTGAGCGCCGGAGTGTGTACGCTGGGTCTGGCTGTCATGGTCGACCAAACCTTTCCACGCCCCTCGATTATCATGGCCGCACTTGTATTGGGCCTGTTCAGCTATGGCGTGAGCCTGGTGCTGGATATGCGCGCCCTTCGTCTGCATGGCGCCGCTCGCGAGGCTGGATTTTTGGCAACGGCTCCTTTTATCGGTGCCCTGGCCGCGATTCCCATTCTCGGTGAGCGCTGGGGCCTCAGTGAGACCGTGGCGACCGGAGTTATGGCGATTGGCCTCGTACTCCTTGTCCGAGCCCATCATGCCCATCCGCACCTCCATGAGGAACTGGAGCATGATCATGTGCATATTCACGACGATCACCACGATCACGAGCATGAACAGACACTGGGAATCGAGGAGCCGCATGCTCACCTGCACCGCCATGCGCCGCTACTGCATGATCACCCCCACGTGTCTGAGGCTCACCACCGGCATGACCATACAGAGAAAACGCCAATGAGCAAACCTGCCTGAAGGGTCTAATCAGAGCAGTACAAGCGTTCCATTACAACCGACCTTCTAGTGGCCGCCAATAACGCTGGATCATGGGAGAAGGCTGCTGCGTGAGTCATTCCAGATGAATGAGTACGGGTACGAGGGCAGTTTGAGTCACGTGGCGAATGTAATTGCTTGTCCGGCGGAGCGCTCTTCATGAAAGAGCGCATCTCTGTTGGTGATCGGAGTACGCGACCCGACGCACCCTCCCAAAACCAATGCTACCGCCAGCAGCAGGTGTGGCGAATTTGACGGAGCTTGGTCATTGGTGTACGACAGCTTCGACCTCAGCGTTGGGGCGTGCGGTGACTTTTAGCGGAGAAGCCAGCGAGTAGATGTATTTCCTCCCCAGGGGTATTCTGGCGTGTCTATAAGCGACTTGTGGAATCCGCATCTTGAACAGGGAGAATTGAAATGGCACTGTGGCCGATTTTTGTGACCGTATTTCTGGCTGAGCTCGGCGATAAAACGCAACTGGCGACACTTCTATTTGCTGCCGATAAAAGCACGAATAAAGTAGGCGTATTTGCAGCCTCTGCCGGGGCCCTCGTCCTGTCCAGTCTCATCGCGGTGTTGGTTGGCGCGCAACTCTCCGCCTATATTCCGCCGAGAGCCCTGAAACTGCTCGCCGGCATTGGTGTCATTGGCGTCGGCATGTGGGTGCTCATCGATTCGAGACATTAACGAGCCACAACCAGTAACGGCACCCTTTCTTGGAGGTGATCCATGATGGCGAAACCCCTACTACCACCTAGGTGCCTTCGAATGCCCGCCTTTTTCATCCTTCTCTTAGTCGCTGCATGCGCCGCCAACCCTGGTGCCCCCAATGATGACATCAAAAAATCCCTTCTCGGAAAGTCACAGACCGAGATCCTCGCCTGTGCAGGCCCCCCAGCTCAGGAGAATCAGACTGAACAGGGCTTGGTCCTTCGTTATTACAAAGAGGCGCCTATGTTCGACGAGTCAGGTGTGTTTCTCAAAGGCAGTCAGCCTGGTGCACACCGAGGGTGCTGGGTGAGCTTGCTCTTCGAAAAGGACCATGTTGTCGGGGCCGAATATCGTTCTGTTCCAGAGTCGTTGGGCGATGTGCAGTTGTGTCATAGAATCTTTGAGTCCTGCCACGCACCGAAATAGGACGCGTTTGACAGGCCCGCTGCTGTAAAAAGTTCGTTAAAAAGTGAACCAGACCAAGCCGACTCATTGACTGCACGAACGCAATCTTGTACCTAGTCAGAATCCGGCTGGCCTGCCGTCACACACGCCTTCTTGGGTCATAACGCCGCTTCTTCTCGCGCCTCTGGATCGAGTTTCGGTCCGCCGCGAACCACTATCGAAAGGCATAGCGTGTCTCAGTCTGTCCTGTCGGATCACACATTCCGTGTCCGCACGTCACTCAGTCGAGTGTCTGTGTATCTTCGGCGCGGGACCCTCACGCTATTGGCTGCCATCGTGGCTGGTGTCATGCCGCCCATAGTTCTTCCCGATGCATTGGCCTTGGAAAAATATGGCCGACCCTTGCCGTCGATGGAAGAGGGCCAGGGAGAAGAAAGAGAGGCCGAGGAGACGATATTCGGCGGCTATTTTCTGACGGCTGCTTTTGTGAAAAACCCCACCTTTGCCGCCCGCCCGGACAACACCGGATTGGTGGGGTTGCGACACATGGTGCATTTAGAAACCGACCTGTATAAGCAGTATCTGACCTTCTACATGGACCAGAATTTCTTTTCAGACCGGACCAAGGGCTGGCTGGAGCTCAGTGAATGGGACGGGACCTACGCATTGACAGGACTCGTCGATCGGTTCGGATGGCGTATTCAGTATGAACGGGATGCTCCACTTGATAAAAGCGGTACGAAGCAGATGTATGGCGACGTGCTCGGAACCGTTCGCTTCCAGGCAACCGAGGACTGGTCGTGGTGGCGAAGCCGGTTTCCGAATCAGAACCTTACGGCGTATGCGGGGCCCGGATGGTTTTTTTACAACAGCAACTATTTCGCTCGGCCAGACAATACCGGCAGAGCCCTCTTTCGATACGTCGCCCATGCCGATCTCGATCTCTATATGAATCGTGTTGTGCTCTATGCAGATACAAACTTTTTTACGGATCGAGAAGCCAAGAATACGCTCAATCCGACTGAGTTAGACTGGATTATTGGGGTGGCATTTCGGTGGCACGATACAGAGTTCAGCGTGTACCGGGAAGAGGATCGACCGATTGACCGGTCCGGCTTGGTTCAGAAGTATTATGCGGTGCAACTTCGTTTTGCCTTTGATGTGCCGAAGCGATGGATCAAAGGAGCCTTGGCGGCCCACTAACCTGATCGTGCACCGATGCCGCGTGAGAGCGCCCCTAACGTCCTACCGCAGGGCCGAAGTCTCCTCGCATTCATAATTACCTGACGCCTCAGTGAGAGCAGAAGGGGTATGAGTGGTCCTTCAGTCTCCCTCTCAGATTAGCGACATCTTGCGTAAGCGGGATTTTCTCGCCCTCCGTCAGGCCCTGAAGAATTGGAGCCCCTCCGCCGTGGTCCGTGCGCTGCACGGGCTCTCGACTGAAGATCAAATGGTGGTCCTGCGAATTTTTCCTCGGGATCTCGCTGCCCAGGTCTTCGAACTGCTCGAACTCTCCACCCAGGAACAACTGCTCAAAGCGATGGGACAGGAGGAGCTGGCGGGGTTGCTGAATAACATGGCGCCGGATGACCGCACCCTTCTGCTTGAAGAGTTGCCGGCGGTCATGACCAAACAACTGCTGACGCAATTAACGCCGCAGGAGCGGGCCGTTGCGATCTTGCTCCTGGGGTATCCAGAAGGCAGCATCGGACGATTGATGACACCCGACTACATCGCGGTGAGAGAACAGTGGACCGTGCAGCGCACATTGGAATATATCCGGAAACATGGACAGGACAGCGAAACCCTCTCTCTCGTCTATGTCATAGATGACCACGGAGTGTCGATTGATGACATCTACATCCGGTCTCTGCTGTTGGCCCCTCCTGACAACACCATGGCCGACCTCATGGACCATCAGTTTGTGGCGCTCAGGGCGACCGAGGATCAAGAAGGAGCGATCGGCGTGTTTGAGAGGGAGCACCGCACCGCGCTCCCGGTGACGGACACGGCGTGAATTTTGATTGGAATTGTCACCATCGACGACGTCCTGCGCGTGGTCGAGGCCGCCGCTACCGAGGACATACAGAAGATCGGCGGAACAGCCGCCCTCGATGAGCCGTACATTCTGATCGGCTTGGGACGAATGATCAGGAAACGCGCCGGCTG
>JACOEF010000542.1 GCA_024998705.1 Nitrospira sp. | reverse complement strand
TATGAAGCACCAAACTGAACTCCGGGGATTTGACGAGAAGTTGCGGCACTATGCCGATCAGCGGATCACGTTGGATCTCGACGATGGGGTGAAGGTCAATTATGGGAAGTTCGGCGATCTCCTCGCCGAGGTCAAAACTGTGGCCGGCGGAACGGACGAGGATTGATGGACACTCGCCAAATTCAGGACACGCTCAACCGCATGTATAAGGAAGAGGGTGCCAGGATTGTCTTCTGGAACGATCCCGACAAGGAGTTCCAGACCATTCTGCCTGCTTTGAACCTTGAAGGGGTGAACATCCTCCAGCTCCAGGAGATGGGTGCTTTAGAAATCAAGATTCGCGTGGAGCAGGAGGACCCTAAAGGGCGCTATCTGCTCTATTCCCCGAGTGAGGAGCCCGATTACGAGAACGATTGGCTTCTTGACGTTCGACTGTATAGCCGCCCCTTCCGGGCCGACCGCGCTTCGATTCTCCTCAATGAGCTTGGATTGAAGAACCTCCACCTTCGTCAGCATTTAGCCGACCGACGGAAGTTTTTTGACAACAAAGAACGGTTCCACAAGCTGAAGAGCTTGGTCGAGCCCAATGACATAGCCAGCGACCTGGACCGAAAAATGATGGCCACGGTCGTGAAGGCAGAGCAGCCGGAATGGTTCAACATCGTCCGCACGCTCTACCATGCCTATACTGACAACGGCGATGACATTGACCTGCAGACGGAACCAGCAGCTTGGGAGCAGATCGAGAAGTATGATTTAGACAAGCCTTTCTGGGAGACGGCCAAGGCCGCGTTCGGCTATTCGGAAGAGACTCCGACACTTAAGAATCTTCTCCTCAGACTTTTTGTGACCGACTATGTTCACCATCTAAAATCCGCTCCACCAAGTGCGCTTGTGCATCTTATCCTCCCGGCACAAGGACGATCGAATGCCGTGGTCTGCCTCGGGCAATGGCGTGATAGCAGCAGCAAAGGCGGTAGCTATGACCGACTTTCCGGAGAAGTGGCGGAACTTATTCACGTAGAAGATTACTTGATCGGCTTGGAGATCCCTGATCTGCTCGATGTGATGACGTTCCTTGTGGTGGAACGGGGGATTGCCAGCCGTCTGCGTGAGCGTGTGCATCAGACGGCGGGCGTCATTAAGCCTGATGAAGTTCGGTCAATCGCAACCCGCAGGCAAGCTGGACACTGGGCCTCGCTCATGGTGAACGAATCCTCAGCGGTGCCGCGACGGGCGCTTCATGCGGTGTATGACGCGCTGGTTGCCGCCGCTGATTTCTTTGCCCTGCGAAACCAGCATCGGGATGGATTCGCTTTTCCCGATGCGACGGC
>JACOEF010000173.1 GCA_024998705.1 Nitrospira sp. | reverse complement strand
TTGGCGGTGTTGTCGTGGAACAGGTCAAGATCGCGTTTGGCAGCGACGACGAACGCGCGTGCCCGCTCCATGGCGTAGGCGATGGACCCATACTCCTGCATCAAGCCGACGATGCGGCGGAGTTCCTCGTCCGTGAGGGTACGAGTCTCCATGCGATCCTTGATCAACTGCCGATCCGGCTCCGAGCAGTGCTGCAGGAGGTGCAACAGCGGCAGGGTCGCTTTGCCTTGCCGCAGGTCCTGCCCGAGTGTTTTGCCCAGGTGTTCACCGTTGGCGGTATAGTCCAGCGTATCGTCCGCCAATTGGAACGCAATGCCCAGCCGCTGTCCGAACCGGAACAGCGCCTCTTGTAACTCTTCCGTCGCTCCACCGACGATCGCGCCGATTTTGCAGGACGCCGCAATCAATCCGGCGGTTTTATGTTCGATGATGCGGAGATATTCCGGTTCCGGCATCAGTGGATTGCCGTTGTAGTAGAGTTGCAGAACTTCGCCTTCGGCCATCTTGCGACAGGCTTCCGAGAGCGCCTCGTTGATGCCTTGATTGCGGAAGTCGACGATCTGGCAGATTGCGCGCGAATAGAGATAGTCGCCCACGAGAATGCTGATTTGATTGCCCAAGACTTTGCTCGCGGTCCGGCGTCCCCGGCGCAGGTCCGCGTCGTCGACGACGTCGTCGTGCAGCAGGGTGGCGGTATGGATGAATTCAACCAGGCTACCGAGTGCGTGATGGTCTTGCCCGGCGTAGCCGCAGAGATGGGCGCTGAGGAGCACGAAGAGGGGACGGACGCGTTTGCCGCCGCTGTTCAAAATGTGGGCGGCGACGGTATTGACGAGGGCGACGCTGGAGTCGAGATTTTTCCGGATCTGTTCTTCGACCCCCTCCAATTGTTCGCGATACACGTCCCATACATCGGCCATGCTGTGGAGCGTGAGGGTGGTCGGTCCGTTCGACATGGAGCGGATAGTAGGGCAGGAAACTCCACTAAGTCAAGCGCCTGTGAGGCCGATTCTCGGGTCGACGGCCTCGTCGTTCTCTTGACAGTTTCACGGCCCATCCAGTAAGGTGACGTCTCATTTTATTTCCCCAAACAGTGGTAGCAGTCACCGTGGTCGTTTGCCAGTTTGAACGTCCCTCTGTGGGGAATCTATTCCCCAGGTCATTGCCTGCCTCCTAGAAGAGAATGCGTGCCATGAATATACCGGGGCTTCCTCCCAAACAGGGATTATACGATCCTCAGCACGAGAAAGATGCGTGCGGGGTCGGCTTTGTCGTCGTCATCAAGGGGAACAAGTCGCACCTGATCGTGCAACAGGGTCTGCAGGTGTTGGAAAACCTCGCGCACCGCGCAGCACAAGGCTGTGATCCTTGCACCGGTGACGGAGTCGATATTTTACTTCAAGTCCCGCACGAGTTCTTCAAGCGTGTGACGAAGGATGTCGGAATCAAATTGCCCGGCGCGGGAGAATACGGCGTGGGCATGCTGTTTTTGCCGCCGGATGCCGACGCCCGAAAACAGTGCGAGACCGTGTTTGCCCGCGTGATCAAGGAAGAAGGCGCCAAGCTTCTCGGCTGGCGTGATGTGCCCGTCAAGAGTGACGCGATCGGGGAACTGGCGCGCACCACTGAGCCCTTTATACGGCAGGTGTTCATCGCGCGTGGGATCTTCACGGACGAGGAATTTGAGCGACGGTTATACGTCATTCGAAAGTGTGTCGAGCGGGCCATCCGCGAATCCGCGATCGAAGGGCGGGACTATTTTTATATCTCCAGTCTATCCAGCAACACCATCGTCTATAAAGGACTGCTGCTCCCGCATCAGATCCCGCAGTATTACCAGGACCTGACCGACAGCAGTCTCACGAGCGCCTTGGCCCTCGTGCACGCGCGGTTCAGCACGAATACCTTCCCGACCTGGCCGCTGGCCCATCCCTATCGCTACATTGGACACAACGGTGAAATCAATACGTTGAAGGGCAATGTGAATTGGATGCGCGCGCGGCAGGGCCGGCTGAATTCCGAGCTGTTCGGCGAGGACATGAAGAAGTTGTTTCCGATTGTATACGAGAATCAGAGCGATTCAGCCAGCCTGGACAATGCGCTGGAGTTTCTGGTGCTCGGCGGTCGGTCGTTACCGCATGCCATGATGATGCTGATCCCGGAACCCTGGGTGGCGAATCCGCAGATGGACTTGGATCGCCGTGGATTCTATGAGTATCACGCCGCGATGCAGGAGCCCTGGGACGGCCCAGCGGCGGTCTGTTTCACCGACGGCAAACTGATCGGCGCGACGCTGGACCGGAACGGACTGCGCCCCTGCCGCTACCAGGTGACCACCGACGGGTTAGTCGTCCTAGCCGCGGAAGCCGGTGTGTTGCCGATGGACCCCCAACGCATTCGCCAGAAGGGCCGCTTGATGCCGGGCCGCATGTTCCTGGTCGACACCGAGCAGGGCCGCATCATCGACGACGAAGAAGTCAAAGCCGATATTGTGCGCCGCAAGCCCTATCGGTCGTGGGTCACCGAGCATCGGATTTCACTGGATGAGTTGCCGGACCCGATCAATGTTCCGCAGCCTGATCATCCCACGATCCGGCAGCGTCAGCAGGTCTTTGGTTACACCGTCGAAGAATTGAAGATGGTCATCACCCCGATGGTGGTGGAAGGGCAGGAAGCGATTTCCTCGATGGGTACGGACACGCCGTTGGCGGTGTTGTCGGAGCGGCCGCAACTCCTGTTCAAATACTTCAAACAACTGTTTGCGCAGGTCACGAATCCGCCGATCGACCCGATCCGCGAAGAGCTCGTGATGTCGCTCACGACCAGCATCGGCCCGAAGCCCAACCTGATGGATGAGCATCCGGAATCCGCCCGGCGCATCCGGGTGAAGCAGCCGATCCTGACGAATGCCGATCTGCACAAGATTCGGGAAATCGCCGATCCGCATTTCAAAAGTAAGACCTTAAAGATGCTGTTCCGCGTCGCCGAAGGCCCGGAAGGGTTGGGTGCGGCGGTGGACGATCTCTGTCGCCAGGCCTCGCAGGCGATTCGCGAAGGATACAAGTTCCTCATCCTCAGCGACCGCGGGGTCAATGCGGACTACGCGCCGATTCCGAGTCTGCTCGGCGTCGCGGCGGTGCACCATCACCTGGTGCGGGAATGCACGAGAACTGAAGTGGGCCTGACGGTGGAAACCGGTGAGCCGCGCGATGTCCATCACTTCGCCTGCCTGATCGGTTTCGGCGCCGGAACGGTCAATCCCTATCTGGTGTTTGAGTCGCTGGTGGACCTGGAGCGAGACGGCTATTTCCCCGAGGGGTTGGACGCGCCGACCGCCGAAGGCAAGTTCATCAAAGCCATTAACAAAGGTTTGCTCAAGATCTTCTCGAAAATGGGCATCTCCACGGTGCAGTCTTACTGCGGCGCGCAAATCTTTGAAGCGATCGGGCTCAATCGCGAATTAATCGACCGCTATTTCACCGGGACGCCGTCGCGGATCGAAGGTATCAGTATCCGGGAAATCGGCGAGGAGTCGTTGCGCCGCCATCGTGTGGCGTATGAACCGGTTCCGTTCCGGCAGCTGGATTTCGGCGGCGAGATTCATTACCGGATTCAAGGGGAACATCACAACTGGAACCCGGATACGATCTACAAACTCCAGCATGCGACCAGGAACAACGATCCCAAGACGTTCGCCGAGTTTTCACAGCTGGTGAACGACGAGAGCAAGCGCCGGTCGAACCTGCGGGGCCTGTTGGAATTCAAGTACCTGCCCGAGGCGATTCCGCTCGACGAAGTGGAGCCGGCGAAGGAAATCGTGAAGCGGTTCACGACCGGTGCGATGTCCTTCGGATCGATCAGCAAAGAAGCTCACGAGACGCTGGCGATCGCGATGAATCGCCTGGGGGCGAAGAGCAATACCGGAGAGGGCGGCGAAGATCCGGAACGGTTTGCGCCGCTCCCGAACGGCGATTCGAGAAACAGCTATATCAAGCAGGTGGCCTCGGCGCGGTTCGGAGTCACGAGCCACTACCTCGTGAATGCGAAGGAACTTCAAATCAAGATGGCGCAGGGGGCCAAGCCGGGCGAAGGCGGACAACTCCCCGGCCACAAAGTGGATGAGAACATTGCGCGGTTGCGGTATTCGACACCGGGCGTGCAGCTCATTTCCCCGCCGCCGCACCATGACATTTATTCGATCGAAGACCTGGCGCAGCTGATCTTCGACTTGAAGAATGCGAATTCGGATGCGGCCGTCTCGGTCAAGCTGGTGTCCGAAGTCGGAGTCGGCACAGTGGCCGCCGGTGTGGCGAAGGCTCATGCGGACAAGGTGTTGATCAGCGGCGATTCAGGTGGGACCGGAGCCTCTCCGCTCTCGTCCATCAAGTATGCCGGTGTGCCCTGGGAGTTGGGATTGGCGGAAACGCATCAGACGCTGGTCCTCAACGACTTGCGCGGCCGGATCCGTGTCGAAACCGACGGCCAGATGAAGACCGGGCGCGATGTGGCCATTGCTGCGTTACTGGGCGCAGAAGAATATGGGTTTGCAACGGCCCCGCTCATCATCGAAGGCTGCATCATGATGCGGAAGTGCCACCTCAATACCTGTCCCGTCGGCATTGCCACGCAGGATCCGGTGTTGCGCAAAAAGTTCACGGGCCAGCCGGAGCATGTCGTCAATTTCTTCTTCTTCATCGCGGAAGAGTTGCGGCAGATTATGGCCAAGCTGGGGTTCCGGACCATCAACGAAATGGTCGGCCGTGTCGATAAGCTCAAGATTCATAAGGCCGTCGACCATTGGAAAGCCAAGGGGCTGGATCTGACGCCGTTGTTGAAGATGCCTGAGGTTGGTCGGGAGGTTTCCCGCTACTGCGTGCAGAAGCAGGATCATGGGATTGCGGAGATTTTGGACCGGACGCTCATCGAGCAGTGTCGGCCGGCGATTGATCGCGGTGCAAAGGTCACGCTTGACCTGCCGATCAGGAATTTGAATCGTACGGTCGGCACGATGCTCTCGAGCCAAATCGCAAAGAAGTACGGTTTGAAAGGGTTGCCTTCCGATACGATCACGATCAAGTTCAATGGGACCGCCGGCCAATCGTTCGGCGCGTTTCTCTCGCACGGGATCACGCTGATCCTTGAAGGCGAGTCGAACGACTATATCGGCAAAGGTCTGTCGGGCGGCAAGATCATCGTTTTCCCGCCGAAGAACGCGATTTATACGCCGGAAGAAACGATTCTCGTGGGCAATACCTCGCTGTACGGTGGAACGCAGGGCGAAGCCTATTTCTACGGCATGGCCGGGGAACGCTTCGCGGTACGGAACAGCGGCGTGCGGGCGGTTGTGGAAGGCACCGGCGACCATGGCTGCGAATACATGACCGGCGGGGTTGTTGCGGTGCTGGGACGGACAGGCAGGAATTTCGCCGCGGGGATGTCGGGCGGCGTCGCGTTTGTGCTGAATGAGCTGGATAAATTCCAGTCGCGCTGCAACCTGGGCATGGTGGAGCTGGAACAGGTCACGAGCGACGACGACAAGAAGGTATTGCACGAGATGATCACCTCCCACTTCATGTACACCGGCAGTCGGAATGCCAAGCGTATTCTGGATGGCTGGGACGCGATGCTGCCGA
>JACOEF010000679.1 GCA_024998705.1 Nitrospira sp. | reverse complement strand
GGGAAAGAGTGTCCTTGTCGACTTCCACCCGCATGGGGATCTGAAAGTCTTTCATCGCTTTAATCATGACTCCCCCTTCATTAACTCGTGTGTGCCCATCTATCGTTCAGCCATGGCCGGACAATCCAGAAACTCTCCGGTCATGTATTCTTAGCGCGAGTACAATTCCACGACCATCTGCTCGTTCACCGGCAGCACAATGTGCTCCTTCGTCGGCAACGAACGAATGGTGCCCTTGCAGGCACCTCGGTCCAATTCGAGCCATTCCGGAATACCACGGCCGTCCACAGCAGCCAGTGCACCCTGAATGGGAAGAAGTTCACGGCTCTTCTGCCGGACTTCCACGGAATCACCCGCTTTGACGAGGGCACCGGGCGCCTTCACCTTCCGACCGTTGATCATCATGTGGCCATGATTCACCAACTGCCTGGCCTCTTTCCGGGAGGCTCCGAAGCCGAGCCGGTACACGACATTGTCCAAGCGACATTCGAGGAGGCGCAGTAACGTATCACCCGTGACGCCGGTCTGACGTTCGGCCCGCTCAAAAATGCCACGAAATTGGCACTCTTGCAGCCCATAGATCCTCTTGAGCTTCTGCTTCTCACGCAACTGCAGACTGTAATCCGACGTCCGCTGACGAGCTTGACCATGCTGCCCAGGGGGATAACTCCGGCGCTCGATGGCGCACTTTTCGGTCATACAACGAGACCCTTTTAAGAAGAGCTTCTCGCCCTCTCTCCGACACAAGCGGCAGACAGGTCCACTATATTTTGCCACGCTACTACCCCTCCTCTACCTCAACGACTCAAGTACGACTGACTCAGGAATTACTTCGTTTTGATGGTGTCGCCAACTTTAGACGCGGCGGCGCTTCGGCGGCCGACATCCGTTGTGAGGAATCGGCGTCACGTCGCGAATCAAATTGATGCGCAATCCGGCACTTTGCAACGAGCGAATGGCGGACTCACGTCCAGCCCCCGGCCCATTGACATACACGTCTACCTGACGCATACCGTTCTCCATGGCCTTCCGCGCCGCCGCCTCGCCCGCACGTTGCGCGGCAAAAGGAGTGCTCTTGCGTGAGCCCTTAAATCCTTGATTGCCTGAGCTGGCCCACACCACGGTATTGCCGCTCATGTCCGTAATGGTCACGATCGTATTGTTAAACGATGCTTGAACGTGAGCCACTCCGCTCTGGACAATCTTCCGTTCCTTCTTCTTGCCCTTCTTCACACTCATAAAATCTCCCTCAGCGCATGGCGCCTGCTCGGTCTAATCTCTTATGCTCTGGAACCAGCGGGCTTCTGCGGTTTGCTCCCCACACCCGAGCGACGGCCCTTGCGGGTGCGCGCATTAGTCTTGGTCCGCTGTCCACGAACAGGCAACCCTTTTCGATGCCGGAGACCACGAAATGTTCCGGTATCCACCAGTCGCTTGATGTTCATCGACACTTCTTTGCGCAAATCGCCTTCCACGCGATAGTCACGCTCGATGACTTCTCGAATCTTGACGATTTTATCTTCACTCACATCTTTCACGCGAATGGATCCGTCGACTCCAGCTTTCTTGAGAATCGCTTGAGCTGCGACACGCCCGATCCCATACACGTAGGTCAAACCGATATCGATTCGTTTGTCTTTTGGCAAATCCACGCCCGCAATACGCGCCATAATTACCCCCTCGTTCTTTCCCTTAATTGCACCGTGAGCCGGCTTGAAGGGCCCCACAGGATGGGTCAGATGCTGCCTCAAACGGCTTCATCTGCACGCCCGACGTGCCCCTACTAGCCAAGGCAGCCCACATTCCGGTCAACCTTGTCTCTGTTTGTGACGCGGATTGGCGCATAATACACGAACGACCCCACGCCGGCGGACCACTTTACATTTCGCACAAATCGGCTTGACTGACGACTTGACCTTCATAGCAATTCCATTTCTCCACTACTTGAAACGATAGGTAATCCGGCCCCTAGTAAGATCATAGGGCGACAACTGCACAGTCACCTTATCGCCAGGAAGAATACGAATGAAGTGCATCCGCATTTTTCCAGAGATGTGCGCTAAAATTCTGTGCCCATGTTCCAGCTCGACACGAAACATTGCATTCGGGAGTGTTTCAGCCACCGTGCCGGTCACTTCTATGACATCTTCTTTTGGCACGTATCGGTACGCCTCCCCGTCTTTAATGTGATAACTGCGACAGGATTCTCGCCGGGCCATTCGGCTGAATGGCAATCATATGCTCAAAATGAGCTGACCACCGACCATCCTGAGTCACAGCCGTCCAACGATCTTCCAGTATGCGAATTGCACTGGTCCCCATATTCACCATGGGTTCGATGGCCAACACCATGCCAACCTGGAGACGGGGACCTTGTCCAGGTCGCCCATAATTCGGAACTT
>JACOEF010000489.1 GCA_024998705.1 Nitrospira sp. | reverse complement strand
GGGGTAGATTGCGACTCAGCTGCCATGCTTGTCCTTCCGCGAGGTGAATGTCGCGCTGACTAGAGGTTCGACGCGTGTTGCTGCCCGGATTTCCCGGGAAGCGCAGCCGCATCCGTGATGAGCTGTTGATAGATCTTCAGATAGTCGTTTGTCATGCGTTGAGCGGTGAATCGCTCATCGAACACTTGCCGGCAGCGGTTACGATCGATCGTGCCGAGCTTATCCACCTGACTCACCATTTCATTGAGGTTTTCGCTGATGAAACCCGTCACACCGTGGCCGATAATTTCCGGAATGGAACCCCGTCGGTAGGCGAGGACCGGTGTACCACAGGCAAGGCTTTCGATCAATACGAGGCCGAAGGGTTCCGGCCAGTCATAGGGGCAAATCAAACCGATGGCGTTCCCGATGAAGTCGCTCTTCTCCGCATCGGTAATTTCACCCACGAACTCGATCAGGGGATGGTCCAGGAGAGGCTCCACGACCCGTTCGAAATAGGCACGGTCGGCCGGATCGACTTTCGCCGCCCTCTTCATGGGTATTCCGACCCGGTTGGCCAATTCGATCGCTTGATCGGGACACTTTTCCGGCGAGACCCGACCGAGAAACGCCAGATACTTGCCCGGTTCGGGATGGAATTTATAGAGGTCATGCGGTAAGCCGTGATAGACGGTATTGGCCCAGTTGCACCAAGGTAACGGCCGCCGCTGTGAGTCCGAAATGGAAACCAAAGGCAGCTCCGCAAAGTCACGGAAGACCGGCACGAGTTCGGGCAAATCCAACCGGCCGTGAAGCGTCGTCACCACGGGGACGCGACAACGTCGGGAAAGCGAAAAGGCCAGAAAATCGAGATGGGAGTGAATAAGGTCGAATTGGTCGGCGGACGCGAAGACCTGCTCCATCATCTGAATGAGCGGCGCTTCGCGGTTGAAAATCCCGGTATTCAAACGCAAGGCCTGCTGACAAGGCGCTTCCAGCTTTGCCTTCGTGACCGAATCGCCGCTGGCGAACAAAGTCACCTCGTGCCCTTGACGGACGAGTTCTTCCGTCAGGTAGGAGACGATACGCTCCGTGCCTCCGTACAATTTCGGAGGGACGCTCTCCCACAGGGGCGATACCTGGGCAATCCTCATAAGGACAATCTCCTTTAGTCTTGAGCGGTCATCGGCGAATGGCAGGAGCGGCGCAGCTGCTCAGACCGTGCCCACCACCAGCTGCCGCATTCTTTCTGTTCTGCCCATCCGATTCAATTGACATCTTTGACATGGGCTGATTGTTTTTGTCGTCTGCCTGCCGTCCGGATGCCAATGGACTGACCCTTCGCAACCACAACAGGGCAAAGCAAGCGTTGTACCGCCACACAGCACACACATCACACGCACGCACCATTACGCATAAAACGACAACGAATCAACAACTTAGAATGATTAAAGCAACATGCCACCTTGAAAACCACGCTGTGCAGACCTGTGGATTCTGTTGATAATTCAGGTGCCCGCCCCAAAACAGCTGTGACAGCCTTGCCTTGCAAGACCAAACCGCCACAGAAAACCCTCAGTCCACACCGAATCAGACTCGACGAATCACGATCGCGGCGTTGAGAGTTCATCCGAACGACTGCCGAACGACTGCCGAACGACTGCCGGGCCGGCGCAGACGCGCAGACAAGACGGTTCTTGATGAGGCGTTACGTAAGGAAGGAATGGTGCATCGACAGGCGAGGGCGCGAACCCACGACTGCCCCAGGGCAAGGCATGATGAGTGGCGGCTAGGGAATGTCCTCGAGGAGGCCGGACTGAATGGGCAGCAGCGGACCTGCTTCACGCGACACGGGGGGAAAAACCACCGGAGAACCGACTTGATTGGCCCCTTGAATCAGCCCCACCGACAGTTGCGGGCCAAGGGTCATGACGGCGCCGCTCCAGGCCTGCCCTGTTGCGGGGTTACGAAAACTATATGACTCGAAATTATTCCCAAAGTTATAGATATACCCCTGAGTGCCTTGAGTATCGACATACAAATTGCCGGGGCCCACGAGACTGAACAGCGGGGCCACCCCACCGTTAAACCCACGCACACCCGAGACAGATTGCGCCGCGGCCGAAGCGGCCACGATCAGTACAGTCAGCCCCGCGACCGGCAAGATTTTCATCGAGACATTCACAGCCGCGAGGCCCCTTCCCAGCATGGACACTGACTTGTGTTTATGGTACACGCCACTATCATCACAATTTCAGTATGGCTCAACCCAGACCTCGCATCAAGGAGTTTGTTATGACGAACGCAATCCGCCGGGGGTGCTTGCTCACCGGGTGTGCAGCGGCGCTCATCCTCTGGACGGCGCCAGATTCTTCCGCCCTGGAAGTGAACAAGCCGGTGCCGACCGAGCGCCGCGAGGCCATGTCGCTCGCCGATGCCGTGCTGAAAGCGCTCCAAAACAATCTCGACATCCATATCGGCCGTCAGACGCGAGAGAGCCGCCTGGCCGACATCGTAATCGAGCAGGCGAAGTTCGATCCGACCGTCAGCTTGAACGGGCAATACAACCGACAGGTCTCACCGCTCAACCGGCCGATCCTGGGCTTCACCGGCGCGAACCTACAAGAGATCACGAAGTTCGACCAGAATACCTCCACCGTGACCGCCGACATCACCCAGAATCTCCCGACCGGCGCCAACTATGATTTGAACTATAGTCCCCAGCGCAATTATGTGAGCGGTCCCAATACGTTCCTCTTCAACCCCGCCTGGACAGGCGGCCTCGCACTGACCGTGACCCAGCCGCTGTTGAAAAACTTCGGCACCGACGTTAATAGGACGTTCATCTCGATCGCGCAAAACAATGCCACCGTCGAACAGCATGTCTTCCTCGACCGCGTGCTGACGGTCATCGCCAGCGTTGAACAAACCTTCTGGGAAATGGTGTTCGCGAATGAGAACCTCAAGGTGGCGCAGGCAGCGCTCAAGGCGGCGGAGGAGCTGCTGGCCAGCAATCGCGCCAAAGCCAAGGCCGGCGTGATGTCGATCGTCGATGTTCTGCAGGCGGAAGCCGCCGTGGCTTCACGGGTCGAGCAAATCCTCGTTGCGGAAAAATCGATTCGGGATCAGGAAGACCAACTACGCCGTCTCTTAAATCCCGACGAAGCCGAACTCCGACAGGACCTGCGCCTCGTCCCGACCGATCCACCCGTCACGTCACTCGAGGCGATCAGCCTACAGGAAGCCATCGATATCGCCATGGAGCGTCGGCCGGAGGTCTTGCAAGCAGGGAAGAATGTGGAGAGCAGCGACCTGAATGTGAAGTTCGCCAAGAACCAACTCCTCCCCACCCTCTCAGTACAAGGAACGATGGGACTGTCGGGACTCGGTGCAGACTATGGCGATGCCACGAGACGGAATTTCGGCGGTGACTTCTACAACTACGGCGCCGGCCTGGTCCTGAGCTACCCCATTGGCAACCGGTCGGCCTACAGCACCTACAACAAACGGCAGCTGGAATCGCGCAACGCCCAGTCGTCGCTCCAGAGTGTCCGACAGCAGGTGATCGTCGGCGTCCGTGAAGCGGTCCGTCGCGTCCACACCGATTTCAAACGCATTGAAACCACCCGGTCGGCCCGCATCATGGCCGAGAAACAATTACAGGCTGAGCAGGAACGGTTGAAGGTCGGCCTCAGCACGACACGCTTCGTGCTGGACTTTCAGCGCGACCTGGCCACCGCCCAAGGGAATGAGCTTCGCGCAGTCCTGGCCTACAACAAGTCCCTGGCGAATCTCGCCCGTAATAAAGCGACCACCCTCGAGCGATATAGCCTGCAACTCGAATAATCTGCTCATGATCAGGCCTGAAGACGCGCCATCAACCCATGCGATTCAGGCCAACGAACGGGGAGCAGCCCTCGTGCTGCTCCCCCTGACCGCCACGATCCTGTTTTACAGCTCCCCGACTACATTCCAACAGCACAGCCTCTTTCAGTTTTTCCCCCAGGCCTGCGCCTATGCGGCCTTCATCGCCTGGAGCACGATCAACGGACGCACAGCTCAGCGTCTCGGACTCACAAGCCAACTCATTCCGCAGGGGCTCCGTTGGGGCATCCCCACCGGCCTCGCACTCGGGCTGATCAATATTCTCGTCATCCTCTACCTCGTCACCCATTGGGGAGGAGACTATAGGTGTCTCGCCGATACACCGCACGCCAGGATTCCGAGGCTGATCATGGTACCCTGGTTCATCCTGTTCATCGCCACGATGGTCGAGCTGAATTTCCGCGGCTTCATCCTGGGGCGCCTCCTGGCGCTGAGGCTTCCAGTGCCGATCGCCCTAGCGATGAGCGCCCTGCTGTTTGCGTTCGACCCCTTTCTGGTGGCAACCTTTCAACACCTGCATTGGATTGCCATCTGGGACGGGCTGGTCTGGGGAGTCCTCTGGGTCATGCTCAGAAACCTCTACACCACTATCGCGGCGCACGCCGTCGAAGTCATCGTCTTGTACAGTGTCATACGCGCAATTCTGGCCTGACGTGGCCCTGTTCCGGCAGCCTGAAGAACCTAAAGTAACCGTTACACTCACGATGGATTCATCGCTCCAGGCAACGTGAGAGAAGGCCCCATCACCCCATGAATCCCTCCTTCTCCAGTCACCTCGTGAATGACGTCTTCGGCGATCCCGGCCTGTTCGTGGAAGTCCGCTGGTCCAAGCGCGCACTCCTCTTCGACCTCGGCCATAACGATGCACTCGGGCCGACCCGCCTGTTACGCGCCGGCGATATCTTCATCTCGCACACCCACATGGACCACTTCATCGGGTTCGATACGTTGCTCCGAGTAGCTCTGGGCCGCGGCAAAACGCTCCGCCTCTACGGGCCGCCTGGCCTCATCGCCAATGTTCAAGGACAACTTCAGGGCTATACCTGGAACCTCGTGAACGGATATCCGCTCACCATCACCGTGCAGGAATTTCACGAGCAGGCCATCCGGCAGGCCACCTTCCCGGCAACCGACGGTTTTCAGCGCCATGACAGTCCGGACGTGCCTCGCGTCAATCGCCAGGCCGGTCATCGATTTGCCGTGCTCGAAGATCCCATGTTCACCATCGAAGCAGTCGCGCTCAATCACCGCATTCCCTCCCTGGCCTATTCACTGCAGGAACAGTTTCACGTGAACGTCAACAAGGAGCGGCTGCACGAAGCCGGGCTGCCTGTCGGGTACTGGCTGAAGGAAGTGAAGCAATACCTTTGGCAGGGCCAGCCGGACGATTTTCGATTTCATGCCACGCTCTACCACGAACATCACAAGGAGGAGCGCGAGTTCGTCCTAGGCGACGTTCGCTAGCGATTCATCACCATCAGCCGCGGGCAGAAACTTGCCTATGTCGTGGATGCCCGCTACGACCAAGAAAATGAAGACAAGATCGTCGAGCTTGCGCAAGGCGCCGACATCTTTTACTGTGAATCCCCCTACCTGGAGCAGGACGCGGACAAGGCGAGGGACCGATACCATCTCACCGCACGCCAAGCCGGCATAATGGCGAAGAAGGCCGGCGTGCGCGAGTTGGTCGTCTTCCATTACTCCCCGCGCTATACGGGACTCGGACACCGGATCGAGACAGAAGCGCAACGGGCATTTCGAGGCAGCTGAAGGAGGTTACGGATGGGCGAGTGGACGAAGTACGGATTGTACTTCTTGTTGGGCGGCACGATTGTCAGCATCTCCACCTATCTGGGATCGCAAGGCCGGTCGTTTCTTGCCGCCTTCGCCAGCACCTTTCCTGCGATGACCGGCGCAACGTTTATCCTCATCTATCTCCACGGCGGCAGTGAACACCTCGTGACCTATGCCAAGAATCTGCTTTGGTTCGTGCCGCCCTGGCTCGTCTATGTCGGCTGCATGATTTATGGAGTCGAGCGTGTCGGTTTCTGGCTCTCAATGGCCGGATCAATGGTGCTCTACATGTGCTGCGTGGGGCTGGTAAAGTTTCTGGCGAGGTAGGACATGACCGTCTGAGCAGCACCGCACGGAAGCTGGGGCCAAAGACCTAAACCAACTTGATAGGTCCAGGTTTCCTTCACAAGATTTCGTACGCCTCCCCTTTTCGCCTCACTCCCAATAAGAAGGCTACTTGCCGTCCACCCCCAAGAACCTCAAGTGATCGTTAATGATCACTCCGAAGTGCTCCTGGAGCAGCTGTTTGCACACCCCTTCACTCGTTACATGAAGTTCCTGCGTGCCATCTTGCCCCCGCACTTTGAGCAGTTTCTCGGTGAATATCTTCCGCCCATTCATGGTGGGCATCGTGCAAATCTGCC
>JACOEF010000131.1 GCA_024998705.1 Nitrospira sp. | reverse complement strand
TGAAACGGCCCGCCCCGCTTTGAGTGAACTGGCCGCTCGTGTCGGCACCACGGCCTTCGTCGGGTATGAGAAGTTGACGTCGGAAGGTGTCGTGCAGGCATTGCTCAAGGGTGATGGGCTGGTGAAGGAAGCGTGTGAAGGTGACGACATCGAAGTGGTGCTGGATGTGACGCCGTTTTATGCGGAGGGCGGCGGACAGGCCGGCGATCAAGGCCTCCTGACCGGCCCCGACGGCCGTGTGGAGATCCGTGAAACCACCAGGCCCGTGCCGACCTTGATCGTGCATAAAGGCGTGGTCACGTCCGGTTCGGTCCGTGAAGGGGAGCGGCTGCAACTCTCGGTGAATAGTCGCACTCGTCATGATGCGGCCCGCAATCATACGGCGACCCATCTGGTGCATGCCGCCTTGCGGGATCTGCTGGGGCCACATGTCAAACAGTACGGTTCGCTGGTGGCGCCGAATCGCCTGCGGTTCGACTTCGCGCATTTCCGTCCCCTCGCGTCACGCGACATCGACGAAATCGAGGCGATCGTCAATGATCAGGTGCGCCAGGATCAGCCGGTGCAAACCGATGTGATGGGTGTGCAGGAAGCCGTGGCGGGTGGAGCGCTGGCGTTTTTCGGCGACAAGTATGGCGATCAGGTTCGAGTGGTTCATATTGACACGTTCAGCAAGGAATTGTGCGGCGGGACGCATTGCCGGCGCACGGGCGAAATCGGCCTGTTCCGGATCGTGTCTGAATCAGGAGTGGCCGCCGGTGTGCGCCGGATCGAATGTCTGACCGGCAGCGGTGCGTTGGATTCGCTCAAGCGATTGGAAGCGGATGTGCGTGAGCTGTCCGATCTCCTGAAAGTAGCGCCGGGTGAAGTCGTCGCCCGTACCCGCAGGTTGAGCGAGCAACTGAAAGATAAGGAACGTGAACTCGCGGAGGTGAAGCTCAAGATGGCGAGTACCTCCTCCGGCGATGCGCAGGCCCGTGAGATCAAGGGGGTGCAGGTCCATGCGCAACGCACGGATGGCCTCGATGTGAACGGGATGCGAGCGCTGGCCGATCAATTGCGCGACAAACTGCGCAGCGGAGTTGTCGCGCTCGGGGCGGCGAATGACGGCAAAGTGTCGCTCCTCGTCGTGGTGACGAAGGATCTGGTGGGCCGTTTGAAAGCGGGCGAACTCATTAAGGAGATGGCAGCGGAAGTGGGCGGGACCGGAGGTGGGCGTCCTGAGATGGCCCAGGCCGGAGGAAAAAATCCCGAAGGGCTTGATACTGCGTTGGAAAAAGTTTTTGGGTTGGTCCAGAAGGCCTTAGAAGGGTAGACTGATGAAAGGCCAACGGATTCTCGCCATCGATCATGGCTCCAAGCGGATCGGGTTTGCCTTGAGCGATGAGCTCGGCTGGACGGCCCAGCCGCTGGAGACGTTTTACCGGCGAAATCCCGATGCCGACATCCGGCACATTCAGGACCTGGTTCGTGAACATGAGGTCGGGCAGGTTCTGGTCGGCATGCCGTTTCGATTGGACGGCGAGATCGGTCCCGCGGCCAAAGTTGTTGCAGAGTTCATCCAGTTACTGGAGCCGGCGCTCTCGATTCCGGTGATTACCTGGGATGAGCGGATGACGACCTGTGCGGCGGAAGATCTGCTGATCGCGGCGGATGTCGGCCGCCGGAAGCGCAAGGGGATTGTCGACCGCATTGCCGCGGCGATTCTCCTGCAGAGTTATCTGGCGAGTTTGGAACAGCCGGCCACTGGTTCGGCGAATGATCTGAATGCACCAGGAGAGACCGATCCCTGGGCCTTTGATGAACCACGAGTCGATGATGCAGAAGAACGCAATCATGGGCCTAGTCCTGGCGGCAGTGATGCTGGTGGCCCTGACGGGGTACCTGGTGCTGCGCTGGGCTCAAAGTCCCGCCGCGAGCGGGCTTCCTAAGCCCCCCTCCCATATTGTCCTCATTCCGGAAGGCAGCACCTATCAGCAGGTCGCCAACATTCTTAAATAGGAGCAGCTGATCCGCAGCCGCTCCGCATTCCTCCTGCTGGGCAAGACCCGGGACATCGATCGAAAGATCCGCCCCGGTGAATATGAATTGGATGCCAGTATGTCGCCGCAGGATATCCTGTCGAAGCTGCTGGCCGGTCGAGTCATTCTGCATCCCGTCACGATCCCGGAAGGGTACAGCCTCGCACAGATTGCCGAGGTGTTGGCGGCGCAGCAGGTCACGGATACGAAAGAATTCACCAAGCTCGTGCGTGACCGGACGTTTATCTCGACCCTCGGTATCGAGGCCGATTCCCTGGAAGGCTATTTATTTCCGGAAACGTATTCCTTCGCACGTCAAACAAAGGCGAGGGAGGTCATCAAAGCGATGGTCGATGGCCTGCATCGTGTCTGGGATTCCGAACTGCAGGCACAGGCGGCTCGTATGAAATTATCCCTGCATCAGGTGTTGACCCTGGCTTCCGTCATTGAAAAAGAAACGGGAGCGAAGGATGAGCGGGAACTGATCGCAGCGGTGTTTCATAACCGATTGCGAAAAAAGATTCCGCTCCAGAGCGATCCGACGGTGATCTACGGATTGCCGGCGTTCGACGGCAACATTCACAAGCGCGATCTCTCCTTCCTGAGCCCGTACAATACGTATCGTGTGCAGGGCTTGCCGCCGGGACCGATTGCCAGCCCGGGAGCCCATTCACTGCGCGCGGCGCTCTTTCCTGCCGAGGCATCGTACCTCTATTTTGTCTCGCGTAACGATGGCACCCATCAGTTTTCCGCCACGCTGGCCGAGCACAATCAAGCGGTGGAGAAATATCAGAAGCAGTATTTTCGCAAACGTGCCAGAGGCAACCTCGTCGCCCACGGCGCGTGATTGTTGCGAGAACCGGTTCCTGCGCGCCGAGCCTCATTTCCTCACTGATCAGAGCGTTTGAAAGGGACATTCATATGGATGTGATGTCGTGGAGTGAATCGTTGCCGCGTTACCTGGACCATACGGTCCTGCGTCCGGAGGCGACCAAGGCCGATGTGCTGCGCCTCTGCGCAGAAGCCAGGGAGCAGGGGTTCGTCGTGATTTTTGTGCCGCCCTGTTATGTGGACGAAGCCGTGTCGGCCGTTGCAGGGACCGAGGTTCAGGTCGGCATCCCGATCGGGTTTCCTCTCGGCGGGCATTCGACCCATGCGAAGGTGACGGAAGCCATCGAGGCTGTCGCGCATGGCGCGCGGGTACTCGATATGGTCATCAATATCAGCCGCTTGAAATCCGGCGACTATGATCTGGTACGGAGCGATATGGCCGCCGTCGTTCAGGCGACCCCT
>JACOEF010000335.1 GCA_024998705.1 Nitrospira sp. | reverse complement strand
TCGGCGGCGGATTCGGTGGCGAGGCCTGCGACTGGGCATCCTTGGGAGCCTGCATGGCGCGCGAGAGATTCATGGTCCCGTCGTGAGCCGTCACGAGGCGGATTGATGGATCGCGCCAGGCAATCTCCCCGATTTTAACCGCCGTCGGCGACACATCGAGTGCGACCCTATTCAATCCCAACGCGGTCCAGCCAAGAAATTCTTTGTCGGACGCCCGGTCGGCTACATGCAGACGATTCAATCCGGCCTGGCCTGTATACCGAAGCATCGGACCCGTATCAGGTTGACTGCGATAGACCACTTCCCCGTCCAGTTCCAACTCGCCATCCCGAATCTCAAGCTGCATGCTACGATCGAGATAGGGCTGAAACGGCCGCAACCCAATATGCGCTAATTTCATCGTCAGCGTCGTGGACAGCGGATCCAGCTGTAGCATGCCCTGACTCTCAAACGTCCCCTGCTGATTGAACCGGAAGCCGGCGGATACCGGCAGTGAACCCTTCAGCGGCACATGAAGCCCGCTCACAGTCAGGTGCAGATCGTCAAAGGCCAACTGCACCGGCGTCTTCGGACGACGATCCTCAAAGGCCACCTGCGCCTTGTCCACTTGAATCGCCTGCACATCCACAGACCAGGGCTGCTCCTTCTCCGTCGCCGACCGTTCAGGCTCTGCCGGCCCCTCCTGGGAGGGAGCAACGGGGGCGAACAGAGACGTAAAATTCACCGCCCCGTCCTCAGCCAGCCAGGCGCGGATTTCAGCGTCCGTCAAACTCACCGTTCCAATGCCGACTTCCTGTTTCGGCAGATCCATGCGAATCGAATCCAGCGCGAACCTGGGCACAACGAGGACCGGATCGCGGTCGCCGGCCGCCGACAATCGGAAATCCGACAACACGAACTTGCCATCAGCCACCTGCAGATTAAGCGGCACACTTTTCTGATCGAAATGATATCGCGCGTCGATCCCCACGGCCCCGCTGAGAATATCGAATCGAAATCGATCGCGAAGACTGGGCCAAAAGGTCTTCAACTTGATGTTGGAGAGGGACACACGCCCGTCTGATTCCAATGGATCAAAATGGACCGTTCCTTCCCAGGTAACACTTTCCCCTTCATCGAACTCGGCCGAGACCACATAGGCGTCTTCGCCGCCGCGCCGAGTACCGAAACTACGCAGCGTGATTTCAATCGGCACCACATCGATCGTCACCGGTGTGCGCTTCGAATCGTCCCGATACTCGAGGACTCCCTGCCGGACACTCAGCGCACGGATCTCTATCGGCGGCACCGGCGCCTTCTCCGTGGAGCGGTCGGATGGTGGCGCGGCAGGCTCAGCCGGCGACTCGTGAGCCGGCGGCAGGAGCCCGAGCAAATTCAACTTCCCGTCTGCCTGGATATGCACAAGGCCAAATGGAAGGGTCAGGCGGATTTCATCGAAGACGTACGCCGAACGCACCAGCGAAGTCCCTTCGAAATTGACGAAGAGTTCCTGAAATCCGAGCATCGGCGTCTGATCAGGTTCCTGAATCTCGAACGCCGTGAGCGTCAACGAAAAGGTAAACGGATTGATCCGGATGTCGCCGAGCACCACAGGGTGCCGAAGACGCTCAGACAAGGTGGGAATCGCGTAGGTCTTGATGGCATAGGGCGCCACGAAGAAACCCAGGATGGCATAGAAAGCAACGGCGCCACAGAGCACAAGGAGGGCGATGCGATACCGAAGTGACAGCGTAATATCAGGAGCAGAATGGGCAGTGATGCGCCCGGTTGGAATCGAACCAACGACCCTCGGCTTAGAAGGCCTTTCGGACACCGATGTTATTAAGGACGATGACGTGCGCAGGATAGCTACTACATTGGCCTAGAACACGCAGAAAATGTCTCAGGAGTTTCTACTACGCGTCATGAATGCGCACAGGTAATCGAGACCAGAATGAGGCCTCAACCGGGAGTGAAATCGGGAGAGGGATGCGTCCTGCTTGATAACGCACCCTGAGGCAGATGTCCGTCTGAATGACTGACAAGAATACGCGGTGTGATTCGCACCCAGCTTCTCAACCACATGGCCCGGCCTCAAGGGCCATTCCGACGCACGAGCGAACATGGTTTAGATCTTGCCGATAGTTCCCGAGTGCAGTGTGAGCTGATCGAGCCACGACACGGCCTCGTATTTCAAGCGATGAAGGTTCTGACCGAACTGAAGGACTTCGGCCCGCAATTGGGTGAGCATCTCTGCCCGCACCCGAAGCTCTTTCTCCCCGTACGGTCCCCCCGCCCCGATTAACAGCGTATGCAAGTGAGACTCTTCTCCACTTTTTCCACCCCATCGGCCTTCCATCTCCCATCGCTGCTTGAGCGCTTCACGTACCGTGCGTGTCGCATCTTCTTCCGACGGACTATTCAGATAGCGCCACACCGAGACGGGAAATAGTTGAGGGTCCGAAGGCCCCTCCCAGAGCTCCCACAAAAAGTTATCCGGGTGTCGAAACTCCTGATCGATATGGACGATTGCGTCGACACTTCCAAACCCTGTCGCAATCACTCCTCCAAAAACTTCATTGGCCTCTGCAGCAACATCATGACCGGCCAATAGGAGCGCACCTGGGATGATCCCGATAAAAATATCGGAGGCAAATACGGCGAAGAGAGCCTTTTCTGATATGCTTTGGTGCGCTTCACCAATCGCATACGCCACATGGTCGCTACGGGACGCTTCGCAATCAATGGCCGCCATGAGCCTCCTCACATCGGAAGCGGCAAGTGCAACGCGCCGGCTTATTTCCTGGCGTGCAGAGAGAAGAGGAAACACCAGTTCGTCCCTACGCTGATCCGGTTCCAAGGACTGCAGCGTACTCAATAACTCCAGGATGCCGATTTGAGCCGCCGTACGCTGCGCGTCGGGAGAGAACCGCACGGCGGTTGACGCGAGTGTCATCACTCCGGGAGACGATGCGGCAGCCAGCAACTCTGAATGAACCTTGGCCGGCGGAATAGCGGATTGCAGTGGTCGAGGGAGCGGGCATCGAGACACCAAGGCATCCGCTTGTGCCCGAGGCGCGACTTCAAGAGCCGGAAGACATCCACCCATGGCCAGCAGCAACACCACGGCAAGAGACACGCGGATGGTTGCGTAGGTGATCTCGATCATGACTAGGGTTTGGCCACCAGCGGCGCATCATACGACGCGATGGCCATCACCTCATACATCAGCACATTGAGATCCTGGCCCATACGAAGGACGGCTGATTTCAAATGATTGAGCATTTCAGAGCGGATGCGCAAATCCTGGATCTCATACGTGCCTCCCTCGCTCAGAAAGAGAGCCGCCCGCGCGCGAGCTTGTTCTGAATCCAATGCACCTAACCGCTGCTCCTCCCCCCACCGGTAGAGCAGCTCTCGGCGAATGGTCAGGCCGGACTCGTCTTCTGTGTTCAAATAGCGCCACACGGAATGAGGGAACAGCGCTGAAGACTGTTTGTCGGCCCATAATTCGGTGAGATGATTACGGGGATGAAGAAACTCATGATCGCCACCAAGGAAGATCGTAGCCGCGCCTCCAAGACCGACCGCGATGCTTCCACCGGCAATGGCGTTCGCGGCGGAGACTGTTGCCTTCCCGGCTAACGAGAAGGCGCCTGCGACGACTCCGATCAGCGCGTCCCCGATGAGCGCCAAAACCAGCGCTCGTTCTTGTTTGTCCTGCCGTATCTCGGTGAGACCGTGAGCGACGTGGTCGGCACGGGTCTCTTCACAGTCAATTTCTGTCACGGTACTGATCACATCAAACGAGGCCAATGAGATCCGATCCATGATCTGCTGATGACGCCATAACAAGAGCCATCGCTCGCGCAGCGTGGGATTTCCAACAGCGTCAAGTGCGGCGAGTTCGTGCAGCACGTCCTCTAATTCTAAGATGTGGGCCAACCTGGAAGAGCTCGGCGAGAGGGCGAGCGCGCCCACAGGCTCAGCTCTCGAGGGAAGAGGTATGGGCAAGGGAGGCAGAGCCGTCAGCTGTTTGACTGTCGGCACGCCGCAGCGACTCTTGACTGCGTCCTGGGTAAACCGCGCATTCTTGTAGGGATCACTGACGCACCCCGGGAATGGCAAGAGCGCCAGAATTAATATGAACGAGAGTCCACGACGATGTAATCGCATGAGGGTGGCCACAGTAACAAACCGGCGCTTGCTCTGCGCCGGACCAATGTAACCGGTGGTTTCTATCACCCCCAAGATTAATGTCGCATGAGATCCGAATGAAGAATTGACCAACTCATTCAGCTTCACCAAATCTTCATATGCTCTTCCGCTTCTCCCCCGATGCTACAGACACCTCAGCAGGAGGAAGATGACGAAGTCGGAGGTACTCTTGCCAAGCCCCACCCTGACGCCGAGACTTCTCAGACATGCGGCAAACAGGGGGAGCTGCGAATGGCTCAAACGATGATAGTCAGGTAAAGACAGAAACCGGGAGTCTAATCGGGAGCACCGATGCGGAAGGCGGCAAGCGGTTTGCGGAATCTATTCATTTTATGGTGCGCCCGGTTGGAATCGAACCAACGACCCTCAGCTTAGAAGACCCACCGGAAGCCAATGATATTAATAAAGATTCAGTGTGATTGAATCGCCTAAACGAATGCCAAACCAAGCGAAAATCTTCCTTGCAGGTGGGACTAAGTAGGATTAGGTTGGACTGGCAATCGGGAGCAAAACTGGGAGCGAACCGGGAGTGAAACCGGGAGTAGAATCGGATAAATTTCCCACTCATTTCACTCCGCTTTTCACAACATCGTAAAGGGATGTATCCGTCCAGATGCATCAGGCAATACAAGACTAGGATCTCAACTATTACCGAAATTGTAATGCGCACCTTCAATATTTCGTGACATGAAGCTCATTAATTTTCCCAGCATAATATTCAAATTTGAGCGACTGTTTAATCCGAACGACCGCTGTGGTGTGCCAATACTGGCTATCACGATTGCCATATCCCCTGTCATACCGACGAAGGACAATGAGTAGCAGCAGTTCTGCATTCTCGTTTATCAGAACCTGCCGCAAAAGGTCGGTATTACATATGAGTCGCTGACCGTTATTTGCTTCGTCCTCATCATTGGATCGATTTTTCCCCCAGGCTTCCGCTTGTGCCATCACTTTGCCTTTAGCGTTTATCCATTTTCGGTGGAACGGGTCAGGAGTTTTTAGGCCTGCAATAACATTCACTGCCTTTGTAAAATGAAGTCGTCGAACGGCACAGTCCGCTCCCAGCGGGTCGGTCTCGTCTAGCCTCGTTTCCGTGGAGGGCAAGACAATCCAGGGCTTGAACTGATTTTGCTCAGAATGCGAGAACTCATGACCTAGCTCATACTCTTGCATTATTGGAAGCCAAGCCTGAAATGGATCTTTCTGCGACAACTCCACCGCTAGGTTCTTTGCCTTGGTTGGAGGCACAAGTGCAGAACCAATGTGAATTCCAATATGATCGGCAGAATGCCAATCGCCAGCTACAACAAGGTTCTCGGCAATTTCACCGTTTATAGCCAAGAGAGAAAGTAACTTGTTCTTGTCGCCGGTTAGAACGACACTCTTCTCGCCTTTCTCGTATAGATTAACGTGTGCGTTGAGAGGTAGGTTGTCAATTCCATCTGCGAGCCAAAGCCCGTCCCGTCTAGTCAGTAGCTCAGGCTCCAACCATTGAGGCCATGAATCATCGTCATCATACGTTCGCTGAAGGACCGGATATTTGTCCAAAAACTCCCCTGCAACCAGATAGAGCGCATGCCACCCGAGCTGTTGTCCGTACGTGTGGTAACGGGAGTTCATTCCCGTCAAGCGATGACGATGATGCGTGACACGTCCGCCGCTTTCATACATGGAGGCTATATTCTGGTCAAATTTTCGGACTTGCGCAGTAATTGCGTCCTTTGTCTCCCATCTCGATCTATCAAATAAGCCAGTCACTCTCCCAACATCGCTTTTGTCGAAGTCATAATCCAGGTCAAATTCGGACTCGGGCTTCGGAATCGAGTCGGGACGTGACTGGTAGAAGGAATCGGGGGGGTATTCTCTCGTAGTCTTTCTCGGAAATGGGGATTGATTAACCGCCAGAAGCGCTTTGGACTCCTCTGCTTTAAGCACTAAGCTGCCACCATCCTTACAGGTCAAGACTGCCTTGGTCGAAAAATGACGCATCAGGACATGCGGGGCGTTTGTGTCGAGCGCGATTGATTTAAGCATATCCGCGTACTTAGCGACGTTTTGCGGATAATCAACAGCCAATCGCGCAATCGCTATGAGAAGCCAGAGTCGAGCGTGCAGAAAGAAAAACGGGAGTTCTGGTGCCTGATATGGATGAGCATCCATTGAATGAAATCTGGCCACAATCGCATCGATTACGTCCCATTTTCCGAAACGCGCCAAACATCTGATGCTATGTGCCGCCCTCCACCGGTACGCGGTATGAGGCGATCCCAGCGTGAGCCAAACAAGTCCTGCAGCAACTTCCACCTGCCCATCGGTGGGATACATGCCCTTCTTCCACGTTCCGTCAACGACTGTGGATGCCAATTTTGCAGAGTTGCTTTTTAGCAGTCTGCTGAGAGCCGCCTGACCTTCCCCGTCCGTTGTCCGTTCACAGATGATAGCAGCGAGGCCCATCCAGATAGATGCAGGGAGATGAGAATCCGGAGCTGCAAATATTGTGATCAACTCCAACGCAAGATCTGGCATTGGAATACCGGAAAGGTCCGAAATTTCCTTTAAATTGGA
>JACOEF010000678.1 GCA_024998705.1 Nitrospira sp. | reverse complement strand
CTGCTGCTGAGTCGTCCCCAGCCGATGCAAGGCCGACTTCTCCAACAGCACAAAGAGATTGGCGCAGAGCAACCCGACAATCGACGTGAGGAACTTCCCGGCTAATCCGTTAATCAACCCTTGAATCCCCACGATATGCGATCCATCCGCATGAAGCTTGCTCAAGCCGATGAGGATGGCCAGAAACGTGAGCAACAAGCCGACTCCCGTAATCAACGACGGGAACTGATGGTAAAAGGCCAGATTCAAGCGGCTATTCAACAAATCACGAGGAAAAAATTCCGCCGCGCTGCGGGTCGCAAATACTTTCGGCTCGATAAACCAGGCAGTGCGCTCCACGATGAAGGTCTTGCGAAAATGTAACCAGGCCGCCTCGAGACGCGGTTCCCGACGCATCGCCTTGTCGAGCGTATGGAGATCATCCAAATCAACTCGATCCGATTGACCGCCGGATGATTTCCCCGGCTTCTTCACATCGCTCAAACTAGGAACCGTCAACCAGTCCGATTGCAGGCTCTTACGGTCGGCGGTGAGACTCGTCAAGGTCGGCCAGACACGGGTATAGCATCCCTGCACCGTGGAAATGGCCGTCGTCAGGCGTCCGGCATGCCACAAGAACAGGGCGATCAAGCCGCCGGAACCGAGCCAGCTCAACATAGGACTGTGGAGCTGCCCGAAGAGCGTCACGTCTTGGCCGAAGAATTCCCAGAGAGACATCATGGTGTCAGCACCTCCCGATCCAAACGAAACAAACAACCCAGCCCTCATCCAGAGATACAACTTTCGGGCCAGGCGTACAGTCTGCGGGCAGGCCTGAAACTCAGGGGATTTGAGTACTTCTGATGTGCGTGACAGAGGACACTCGGCAAGAACTGCCGAGCAGAGGAACAAAATGCAGGTGGTGTAACGCCGCAGCTAGCCGCACCTCTTCAGGTACACCGGGACACAGATGCTTAGGGAAAGCGAGGGGAGACTATGCGAATCAGCCGGCGTATTCGTAGGAGAGGTCGCGAGTTTGGACAAGCTTGACGAGTTGAAGAGTCCCCGCTGGAATGGACGAGGCAATACGATCCCACACGGCCTTGGCCAGATATTCTCCGGTCACAGAAGGGGTCGCCAACACAATGCGTAGATCCCGCCCGTCGAACGGCACCAAGACGCGCTCTTTCAGGAGGCGATCCAACGCGACAATATCCGTGACCATGCCGGTCTCACCATCGATCGGACCATGCACTGAGACAAACAGGTCCCAGGTGTGTCCGCGATGGCCGTCATGCACAGCGGTAAACGAATACCGCCTGGTCACTGAGGCCACCTCCAGCCCTGCTTCCGCGGTGAGATCAGCGCACAGGTCCTCATCCTCGTATAGAGAGAGCCGTTGAAGGGTGCCAATATCCCGCTGCACCTGAAGTTTGTCCCAGAG
>JACOEF010000017.1 GCA_024998705.1 Nitrospira sp. | reverse complement strand
GGGTCGAGAAGCCAGGGCGATGTTCCAGCAAAAGTTTCAGGCGCGAGAGTTTCCGGAGCAGCCGGATGCCCATGTGATCTTGACGCCAACCGATGTGAAGGATGTTGCTGCTCCATCGATCGGCCTGGTCGATTTGATTGCAAAGACTGGTCTGGTGCCGAGCAAGAGCGAGGCCCGTCGGTTGATCGTGCAGGGTGGGGTGGAGATCAATGAACAGAAATTGACCGACGCCAACGCCACCATCCCATTGGTGGTCGGCAAGCCGCTCTATATGCGCGTCGGTCGCCGTAAGTTTGCAGTGGCGGAGTATGCGGTGTAAGTGGCTCGCGGCAGTTGCCTTGACTTAGCATCGGCTCCGGCGTAGGATTCAGCTCCTCTGCAGCAAGGGGCGGGCGTAGCTCAGTGGTAGAGTCCTTGCTTCCCAAGCAAGTTGTCGTGGGTTCAAATCCCATCGCCCGCTCCAAAAAATCACCCTGCATCCAGCCAACTCCGTCCCTGCCGCCATCGATTCGAAATCTGGTCTGTCGGTCCGCGGCTGCCTCGCTGCTCGGGAGTGCTCATTTTCTCATTGGATAGTTCTCTTTACCTTTCCCCCCCGCATCAGCTGCTGTCCACTCCGGGTCTCTCTCGAGGGTTTTTATCTGCCGGCTAGCCAAAAATGCGATCGGATCGGCTCCCATCTGTTCAGTTCGAGTCGGACAGCCGCGCGGCCCTAGGGAAATCCGTCGGGCATCCCCCAAGGAGTAGGGTCCGTCCCCTCGTATCATCTTACAGTCCGGCCGCAGTATGGGTAGCGCACTGAGCTTGCCCGCAACAAGTGGGGACCAGCCGCCGATAGTCGTGTGAGTGTGGGGCCTAGGCTAAGGCAGATGATCCTGCCAGCCCTTGCTGGTGTGCTCTGATGAGGAGTTTCTGGCGGTTTGACACGCCGAGTTTATCGAAGATGCTGGTGAGGTGGTGTCGGACTGTAATGCTGGAAATGCAGAGGCGGTCGGCGATGTCTTTATTCGAGAGACCTTCTCCGATTAATCGAACCACTTCGCGTTCCCGTTCGGTCAACCCGTCCGAGCACTTCGAGGGTACGAGGGGGCGGATAGGCGGAACTGGAATTGCCGGGGAATGATTCAATCTTAACGGAGTAGGCGCGTTGTCGATCGGCAGCGCAACCTCTTTGCGCGAGAGGGCCAGATAGTTGATGGTCGCGAGGAGGACGGCGGATGGCTGCACTTTGAGGACGATGCCATCGGCCCCGGCGGCAAGCGCTTGCCGGGAATAGTCGGTATCATCGAATCCGCTGAGAAGTATCGTTTTGGTTCTTGGTGTGGCCCGCTTGATCTTTCGAATCAGCTCCGGTGCCCCGCCGCCGATTTCCGTATCGAGAATGACGATGTGAGGTTGCTCGTTCGTCAGAATCTCGTCGAGATTGTCGGACTGTGCGGCGTGCCCAACCAGCCGAATCGATTGCGCCTCGTCCGCAAGCTTCTGCAGGCCGAGACGAAGAAGATAGTTATTGGTCACGATGGTGACCAACGTGATGGTCTGTATGGCCACGATTCCGCTCATCAATCCTCCTGAGTCAACTGCACCCCACCGAGCATCGGGTGGGAGGTCCGAATAGTCTCTACGTAGTTAATAACCAATTACGCAATCTGTGCTAGGTTGAACGGGTGATTGAGTGTGCCTACATGACGCATACTCTCACAGCTGTTTGTCTCCAGGCAATGAGGAATTGTCATTAATTCATTGACCGCAAAGGATTGTGGGTAAACGGTTTGTGGGACTCCATGTGAAAGTGCTCGTGAGGCAATTTAATTGTTCATGATTGTACACTTCGTGTATCTACCAGGATTTTGGCTGGTTATTCTTCTAGGTTGAGAGGCTTGATGGCACTAGGCATGAACGCAGAATCCTGGCGAAGTAAATACCCGTATTCATTGGTGTCCGTGCGTACACATTTTTTACGGTGTCGCGTTGGCACAAAGGTGCTGATGGCAAAAAATGGTTGCCGTCCAAGATCAGCACCATTGTCCGATGTAAACCCGGTGAGAAATCTTTAGAAAGATGCGCGTACTGATGGGACTCAGAGGGCGAAGCTATGTTGACCACCATTGAATCTGTTCCTCAGCATGCGAATTCGGAGCCCACTGCCGCTGCCGTCGATCTCCGCTGGTATGCGATCAGCACTCGTTCTCGTCATGAAAAGTTAGTTCGGGATCGCCTGGCCGGCATTGGGATTGAGCCGTTTCTTCCGTTGGCAAAAAAGTTGAGTCAGTGGTCGGATCGAAAGGTCTGGACGGCGAGCCCGCTTTTTTCCGGCTATTGTTTCGCTCGGTTTTCGCTCATGAACAGCCTGGCGATTCTTCAAACTCCTGGTGTGGTAAGAATCGTCGGGATCACCGTGCCCGCAGCCATTCCCGATGAGGAAATGGCTGCGCTCAAACAATTGGCAGAATGTGAGCGGCAATTTGAGCCCCACGATTATTTCGTCGATGGTGCGTGGGTTCAAGTGGTACGCGGTCCATTGGCCGGTCTTCGTGGGCAATTGCTCAGGAAATCCGGCCACCACTCTCTCGTCGTACGTGCTCACCTGATTCGACAGGCTGCTACTGTTCATATCGATATGAACGAAGTGGTTGCACTGCAATAAATCCTCCCGCGTCTTATCCATCTACTCTCCTTGGATGACGGACAGCGTAGGCCTAGGGCTCCACCATGGCAAAATCACGTTTTACTCACGATCAAATCATGGCCGTCATTGATGAGATGAGCAGAGGGCTCACTCTGAAAGATCTGTCACGTAAGTATGGAGTTTCGACTACCACTCTGTCTCGATGGCGGGTGAAGCTTGCTGATAGGAAACCGTCCAGGGACTCCGAATTCAGAGATCGTCTACAACTATTGGAAACTGAGAATCGCCGGCTCAAACGAAAGTTTGCGGAGTTGGCTCTGGATTATACGTTCCTACGGGCAGCGCTGATACATGAGGGGACGAAAGACTGTTGACTTGCAGTGAGGGAAAGATACTTCTGGCAAAAACTGCAGTTAGTGACGCGATCGCGATGCGTGACTTGAATCCTTATCCTTGAGCACGTTGGGGCGCCTCGGATTGATTTGCGAAGGAGCCTGGGACATACTGCTCCCCGCGGTGGAGGTGATGGCGCATCGAGGCGTGGGAAGCGAGGCGCTTTGAGAACGGAAATGCCGTCCGGGATCGTAATCCATGAGCAACTGTGATGCATTGCCGAGAAGCGAACAACCTCCGACCGGCAAGCATGGGGGAGTGACCAGAGGAATCGGTCCACTAATACGCAATGACTTACATGTTGGAGTATTCCATGAAAACACTGGTAGGTATGTGGGGTCTCGTTGCACTGCTAATGTGGCAGACAGCGGTAAAGGCTGAAGGGCTCGCCAAATCGCTTTCGCCGGAAGAACAGGCCGCCGAATTGTCGCTCGGCGTCACCACCTCGAGGTCGTCGCTCGGTGTCACTAGCGATTATCTCCTGGGCCCGCAAGACGTATTGGAAATTACGGTGTGGCGCAGTACGGATCTTTCAAAGGTGGTGGCGGTGCGGCCGGACGGGAAAATTTCACTTCCGCTGATTGGTGATGTCGCCGCGATGGGAAAGACCGCCAGCCAATTGGCAGGGGACATTTCC
>JACOEF010000269.1 GCA_024998705.1 Nitrospira sp. | reverse complement strand
TTTCAGCGCAGGCATTTTTCGATGGCCGGTTGCCCCCGGACCTCATTCGCGACTTTGTCGCCAAGACTCATCGGTCTGTTCGATTGGATAGCCGCTTTGGCTTCGGTGTGCGCTACCGGTTCGTCTCGGGTGAAGGCCTGCCGGACGCTGAAGCGGCGATCCCGGTCGTTCCCGTGGCGTGGCCGGTGGAGGAGGGTGGTGACGGGGATGTTGGCGAGGTTCTCGACCGGCTGGCCTTCTCTCGTGTGGGCCTGACAGTACAAGGTGACCAAGCCTTGCTGTATGTGGCTAACCAACGCCCTGATGCGACCGGTGCCGGCTTTTTATTCTGGTTTGTGCGGCGTCAGGGAAGCTGGGAGCTATACGAGACGGAGGTATTGTGGGTTTCGCAGCCGGACCAGAATCCTTCAGGCCGGCGATAGCGGGGGAGGGGTGGTACGTTGTGGTTGCTGGTTGCTTCACCGCTGAGGGGGGTACATGATTCGCAAGACCTTTTCTGTTCCACCGCTGGGTTGTAACTGCTCGATCATCGGAGACCCGAACACCAAACAGGCGATCGTGGTCGATCCGGGCGGGGCGCCCGAACGTATTTTGCAGGAGGTCCGTGCGATGGGGTTGACCGTGGTGAGCATTGTCCACACCCATGCGCATTTCGATCACTTTCTTGCCTCCGGAGCGATGAAGCAGGCGACCGGAGCCGCGCTGTGTCTGCACCCCGACGATCTTCCGCTCTGGGATATTTTGGAGATGCAGTGTCGCATGTTCGGCGTCTCCTACGTGCCGGCTCCGCCTCCGGACCATTGGTTGAAGGACGAGGAGCGGCCGGCGATCGGCGAGCTGGAAGGGATCGCATTGCACACGCCCGGGCATACCCCCGGGTCGATGTGTTTTCATTTTCCTGCTGCGAAGGTCGTCGTGGCCGGTGATACGTTGTTTCGCGGAGCCATCGGCCGTACCGATCTCTGGGGCGGGGATTTCGATGCCATCGAGCAGTCGATTCGGGAGCGACTGTACACACTCGACGCACAGACCGCCGTGGTGACCGGACATGGACCCGAGACGGAGATCGGGAGGGAACGAGCGACCAATTCCTTTGTGCGAGCCTAGCCGCGGGGCCTCATTGCGGGCCTCTATGCGATTCACAGGAGGGAACCATGAGCGCGACGACACGATGTTGCTGGGTGCTGCCGCTCCTCTCACTGGTGCTGATCTTGTCCTCTTCGGACCCCCTCGCCCATGCCGACGAGGGCGCTGGTTCCTCCAACGTGACCATCAGCGATGTGCGCGTCCGGCTCTCCGATCATGGCCCCGTGGTCTTGCTCTCGGCAGACGGGAAGAGCATCCCCATTTTTGTCGACCATACCGTGGCCGCCTCCATTCAAGCGGCCTTGACCGGGGAGCAGTTGCCCCGCCCGCTGTCTCACGACCTGATGCATACGATTCTCGAGTCGCTCGGCGGTCGTGTGGTCCGGACCGTGATCACCCTTAAATCGGGCACGTATTACGGAAGCCTGACTGTGGCGTTTCAGGGACAGGAAAAGGTATTCGACAGCCGGTCCTCGGATTCCATTGCTTTGGCGATTCATTTTCAGGCGCCCATTCTTGTGGGACGAGACATGTTGGATGCGGTCGGCACGTCGATCAGGGAGCCCAAGCCGGAAGCCTTATAGTGTCGCGGGCCCTGCTTGACCCATGTGCGTCGTTCGCCCTGCTGTTCGAAGGACCCGTCTTGCCAAGAAACAGGCAGTGCTGGCGTTTTGGGAGGTTCTGGCCTATCGTACGGATGATGTGACGCAGCCCGTTTCTGATCGGGTACGGAGGCCGAATTCAACATGAAGAATCAACGTAAACATGAACGTGTTCACGGTCAGTTTCGTAGTCACTTCTCGATGAAGGGAAAGATGCTGGCCGGTGACGGGGATTTGACCGACCTGTCTCCCGGAGGCTGCCGTATTCTCAGTCCGATTCAGGTTCTAGCCGGTGCCGAGGTGGAGTTGTGCATTTTCCCAGGGGACAGTGCCAACCCTATTCTCATCGATGGGGCTACGGTCTGCTGGTGTCGGCCGAATGAGTTCGGTCTCTCCTTTACGAAGATCCGAGTGCCGGTCCAGCGTCAACTGACCGATGTCTGGCGCAAGCTCGCCACACCCGCCTAACAGGCTGTTGATAGAGGCCGCCGGCGGCGTTCTCGCCTCGTTCAGAGGCTCACCGTACGGGGCGAGTACGATTCCCTCTTCACTTGCTTCGGCCTTGCTGGACGGCTTCTCTGAACAGCCTGCCGGGTGCCAGACGCAACTCTGCACGTGGCACACCGCTCCTCTTCTGGGTGCGGCGTACGGTTGGTCAACGCACTCATCGTTGTGTGTGATTCTAGCAGTGGCTTGCCCCGATTGGATGGGCGCGATTAGATCTTCATCGCGTCGCGCACTTCGGCCATGGTCTGCGATGAGACGGCCGTGGCACGGCGGCGTCCGTCCTCGGCGATCTCGTCCAAGCGCGACGGATGTTGGGTGAGCGTGGCGCGTGCTGCCCACATCGGGGCCAGGCGTTCCACGACGCGATCGGCCACCAGTTTCTTGCAATCGATGCAACCGATGGCCGCCTTGCGACAGTCCTGGTTGACCTGCTCGATCACCGGCAGCGGGGAGAAAATCTTGTGAAAGTCGTAGACGGGGCAGACATCCGGGTTTCCGGGGTCGTGACGTCGCACTCGCGCCGGATCGGTGATCATGGTCTTGATCTTTGGCCGCACCACCGGTTCCGTGTCGGAGAGGTTGATGGCGTTGCCGTAGCTCTTGCTCATCTTGCGCCCATCCGTGCCCAGGACCTTTGCAAACTTGGTCAGGTGTTCCTGCGGGTCGGGAAACACCGGCCGATAGAGGCTGTTGAACCGGCGGGCGAGTTCGCGCGTGAGTTCGAGGTGCGGTAGCTGATCCTTGCCGACCGGCACGAAATCGGGCTTGTAGAGGAGAATGTCTGCCGCCTGCAGGACCGGGTAGCCCAGAAATCCGTAGGTGCTCAGGTCGCGTTACTTGATCTCTTCCTGTTTCTCCTTGTAGGTCGGGTTCCGTTCCAGCCAGGACACCGGAATAATCATGGAGAACAGCAGATGGAGGATGGCATGGTCCGGCACCTGGGACTGCACGAAGACGGTGGCGCGGGTCGGGTCGATGCCGGCCGCCAGCCAGTCGATCAACAATTCCCGCACATATTCTCTGATCCGGCTGGTGTCCGCGTAGTTGGATGACAGGGCATGCCAATCCGCCACGAAGAAAAAGCACTCGTATTGCCCCTGCAGCGTGTTCCAGTTTTCCAACGCCCCCAACCAATTACCAAGATGGAGCAGCCCGCTTGGCTGCATCCCGCTGAGTACCCGTTTCTGCCCCGTCGTCATGCGATCACCCTTGTACACGTCATGCTGTTCTGTTGAGCTCCGTGAGTGCGGATACCCTGTTCCCATGGCAGCCGCTCAGCCTTGGAGCCGTAGGTTATTCCAGTGGGACGAATTTGCCTTGTTTGACTTGAATGAGAAAGACGTGGCGATTGAGCGTGCCGTCGGCGCTGAACCCACTCGGGCCGCTCAAGCTCGGCAGATCGTGCTGCATCATCAAATAGTCGCGCACGCCCTCTCCGGTGGTCGCCCCACGCTTGATGGCTTCCACGGCCAGCCGAGCGGCGTCATACCCCTGGGCGGCGAACAGCGAGGGCGTGGCTTGAAATCGCTTGCGATACCGTTCCACGAATTCCTGCACCACCGGACTGGCGCTGTCCGAAAAAAAACCGTCGACGAAGACGCTGCCTTCCACGCTGCGATCAGCCACCCGCGCGAAGTCGGGGGTGTTCCAGCCGTTGGCGCCCAGGAGGGGCACGGTGATATCGTAGAAGGCCAACTGGGCCGCTAACAGGCCT
>JACOEF010000006.1 GCA_024998705.1 Nitrospira sp. | reverse complement strand
CCATCTTGAACACAGCAAACGTTGCGTAGACACCAGGATCCTTTAAGAGCTTGTCGTGATCCATGGCCGCCTCACTCACTACAGACAACATGGGAAGGAAGCATAATAGAAGCGCAACCATCGAAATCTGACTGATTCTCTTCATAAGTCCGTTCTCCTTTTCGGTTAAAAGGGCTGGTACAACCCAATGCATGGTCAAGCATAGCCCTGCCCCTTCACATCGATCTCACGAAATTGTCACATTTTTATCACGCCTGATGTGGCGAGCGGCACGTAACGGTCGAGAACAATAGAGACTAGAAGTGCACGGTGGGCAGTTCAAAGCTGATGATGGTTCCGATGTTAGGTATACTCTCTGCTCGAATTGTACTTCCATGTAGCTCTAGGATTCGCTTAGTAATGGCCAGCCCGAGCCCAGCTCCTCCAGGCTGATTTTGTCGATTCGCCCTATAAAAACGATCAAAAATATAAGGCAAGTCGTGATCAGCGATACCACAGCCAGTATCAGAAATTCGTATCATAACCGAGCCGGATTCGTGGCTTAACGAAATCGCAATGGTCCCTCCGCTCGGTGTATAGCGAGTAGCATTATTGATTATGTTTTCTAGCGCCCGCTCGATGAGGCCGATATCAGCCTCCACAAATGGCAGATCATCTGTAAAACTGCTCTTTAGGGCTATCCCCCTATTTGCGACGGTGAGTTGAAACTTTTGACACACATCCTGGACAAGCTCGGCTAAAGAAAATTGTTCGCATTGAATGCGAGCTTCACGCGAATCTAAGCGAGCCAATTCAAAGAGTTCCCCCACAAGCTCCCTAAGCCGTTGGCTTTGCTTGAGGGCAATGTCGAGAAACGTCCGGTATTCCTCTCGTGTAAGCGTCCCTTCTTTCATCAGTAACGTTTCCAGATACCCATGCAAGGATGCCAGGGGGGTACGCAAATCATGGGACACATTGGCCACCAACTCACGCCGAAGGATGTCCGTCTGCTTCAAAGTGGCCACTTGCTGAAGAATTCGTTCTACCATCCGATTGAATGTGGACCGGAGCCGATCAATTTCATCACTATTCCGCTCAGGAATGAAATCCTGAGGATGCAGCTCGAGCGCCTCTGAAAAATCGCTCTTTGCGAACGTTTCCATCGTCGATGCTAGTTTGGTTAACCTTCTGGTGAGCATGTTGAATAGAAAGAGACCGCCCAAAAGAGCGAACAGTAAGCCGGTAAGTGCTGCCCAGAGACTCAGCCGGAAGATGTAGCTCCGATTCAGCATATCGGCGACGGAGTCATACTCCTCTCCGCCAAGGACAATGTACAGATATCCTGTTGGTTGTCCGTGTAGGGGTATGGCTGAAACAGAAAAGACCTTCTGGCGAGTCGCATCACGGGGATCGTCACCAAGAATAGGAAATGCGTCCGCCTCGGTGAGAAAACGATGTATTGGTTCTAACGAGACAGCCGAGCGCTTGACCTTCTCAGTGGGAGCGGAGAAGTTGACTATGCCCCCATTCTCATCAAGCACGTACATCTCAATGCTCGGATTGATAACCATAAGTAGGTGAAACAGTTCTGTCAGAGCGTACGGACTCACCTCTCCTTGGCTGCTTAGTAACTGGTCAGCAACAATGTTTCTGGCCAGAGCACGGTTCAGCTTCTGATTCACTTCCTGCTGATACATGCGCGTCGTGAAGACCGTTAGGAGAGTGTATAGAACCCCAACCGCACAAAACAGGAAGAGCAACACAAGGGCGAGTTTGCCGTAGAGTGACCGCGACATGGTCAGTCCTTTAAGCCGGATCCTTCTAGTTCACAGAATTTGTATCCGACGCCCCACACAGTCAGAATAAAGTCGGGCTTGGCCGAATCCTTTTCAATCTTGGCGCGCAATCTGTTGATATGGGAATTTACCGTGTGTTCATAGCCGTCGTGACCGTAACCCCAGACCGAATCGAGAAGCTGACTGCGCGTATAAACTCGGCCTGGATGGGATGCAAACTGCAGGAGCAAATCGAACTCTTTGGCCGTGAGATCCCTCAAGCTGCCTCTCACTGTGACCTTCCGTTTTTCAACATCGATGAAGAGGCCCTTTGCGCGGATAGTTTTCTGAAGGTCCTGCGTCTTATCTCTAAATGCTTCAGAACGGCGGAAGAGGGCCTTTACACGTGCGAGCAGTTCTCGAACACTAAATGGTTTAGTAACATAGTCGTCAGCACCAACTTCCAGCCCAAGGACCCGGTCTATTTCTGAGGATTTCGCAGTCAACATGAGGATGGGTGTATAGGTGGGGAGCGATCGAAGCTGCCGACATATCTCTAACCCGTCGATGCCAGGCAGCATCACGTCAAGAATAATAAGGTCATATCTCTTCGAGAGCACACATTGAAGGCCATCCTCTCCGGTTTTGGCGATCTCTACGGCATATGCGGTGTCGGTCAGGTGCATCTCCAAGAGCCGACCAATATCTAAGTCGTCTTCTACGACAAGAATTTGTTTAGCCATAAAAACCATATATTCGAGGCAGCAGGAATGCCTTTAGCATAGCGTCCGTCACAAATTCATCACAGCCATAGATTATAGACCCAACTGAAAAAATCCTGGCATGCTGAGGAAATGTCCGCTTTCAATGCCAAGGCCTGGTTTAATCGAGCGAATATTCCATGTGGCGGTAGCCGAGAATTTTAAGAATCGAGACTACGAGTGGTCAGCCCGCACAGTCGATACAGAGCCAGATTTCGCATGTGACGTCATGCTCCCTATAACAAAACCGCACCCACGCCCGTTCAAATTGGCAAAACTCGCAGAGCCGTTCCTTCGTATGCTCAGAACAGAGACAGGCTTTGCGCGCACGATCATACGTGGTGGCTTCCCGTCTGCAACCTGCCGGCCCAAATAGACTCGGCAGCTTCAGATCGCATCGATGCCAGATCATCCTCACACCTCCTGATAGACAAGCCCCTTCCCCAGCACGAGTTGCAGAATGGTGCCGCTCAACCAAATGGGATGCCCTGACAGCAGATCCTCCCAGGTCTTGATGAAAACGATCCTCGGGATTTCAATCTCGCCTCTGATCCGTCGGTAGGCATTCCTGGTCGACCATTGATGCCGCATCTCCTCCCACAGTCGGCTGATGGGAAAGCCCAGCGACCGCTTCCAGGACCAACACATATTCACGTAGCCACATTGATCCGGGACGTACTGGCTGATGACATAGCGGCTGAGACGGTTTCGTGAACGATGGCTAGGCTGATAGGCCTTGATCCAGACCACCGGAGCCCCGTGGAGGGCTTGCCACTGGGAGGAAAGCCATTCCTGAGAGATCCAGAAGCGGCGGGCGCGCTCCCCGTCCGGCACCCGCCAGGCCCAGAAGATATGGAGGACGCCATGCCCTTCCTCAGTCCGGACCTGGTAATACTCCAACCCCTGAAAGCCGAGCTGGCGTTCGATCCGCTGACGCAGTTGTTTATGATGGTAGGTCAGCTTCTCCGCATCCCCGCCTTCTGCCGTGGAGAGCGTGACCCAGAGCACCTGGAACTGGTGGCATTCCCAGAACCAAAGCAGCGACCGGACGCGGTGATAGCCTCGTTTCTGCTTTCGCGTCCATTCCCCGGCGACGGGCTCCCGCCGGAACTCCTTCCAGCGGCTCATCGGGCACCTTCCGCTTGAGGGATGGCAGGTCTGAGGCCGGCAGACAGAATCCGTTCGAGTTCTTCGATGGGAATCCGTACGGCGCGCACCGACGGCTTCACATAGGCGATCTGCCGTTTCAGGATGTATTTCCTGATCGTGCTTTCCTT
>JACOEF010000447.1 GCA_024998705.1 Nitrospira sp. | reverse complement strand
GTGACGTGTGGTCCGCCTAGGATGATGCGCGCATGGGGTCGCACAGCTCGGATCGCCCGCTGCAGCTTCGTGGCAGCCGGCATCTGAGGCGTCGTGGCGGTCAAGCCGAAACAGTTGGCCTCGCTGTGCGCCACGTGCAGCCGCGCCACCTCTTCATAGTTTTCGATTCCGGCGAGATCGAGTAATTCAACGGCGATTCCCGCCGCTTCCAGCACCGCGGCGATTTTCAAAATGCCCAGGGTCATGAAGACGCGTTCGTCGAGCAGAAAGATCGACGGAGGAATGATCAGGCACACTCGGTCCAGGACGGCATGCGCCCGCATCCGGTCCCTGGAGGTCGCCATCAATGGGTGATTGCCGGGCGAAAACGCCATTTGCAGATGGTCCAGAGAATGATGAGGCCGTGGCGCCATGTGATCTTTTTGCCTTGTGCGTAGGTCCGGGGCGCATAGTGAATCGGAACTTCTAGTATGCGAATGCCCTTCCGCATCAGTTTGCAGACGAGCTCGTTGTCGAATTCGAAGCCTTTCGCCTCGATCGAGGTGTCGAGCAAGACGCGACGGCTAAAGGCTTTGTAGCACCCTTCATAATCGGTGAAGCGTTTCCCGTAGAGGAGGTTCGTCGTCCATAGAATGAGGAGGTTTCCAAGGTAGTGATTCAGATACGGCGATCGACGCTTTCCCCAGAACAGGGGGCGTTCGTGGAGGAACCGTGAACCCATAACCGCCTCGCAGCGTCCGGCCAAGATCGGTTCCAGTACGGCCGGATAATCTTCCGGCATGTACTCAAGGTCTGCATCCTGGAAAATCACGATGTCACCGGTGGCAGCCTTGATCCCGCTGGTGAGGGCCGCGCCCTTTCCGCTATTGATCGAGTGAGAGACGGTGTGAACGTTGCGAAGGGTCTTCAGCACGTCGCGGGTCCGATCCTGGGAGGCATCGTCGACGACGATGATCTCTTTCGTGATTGAGCCGAGATCGACGGCTGCGACGCGGTTGACCACGGCCTCAATGGTCGCTTCTTCATTGTAAGCCGGGATGATGATGGACAGTTTCATCGGTGTCTGCGGTTTAGGAACGGCTGACGGGACCGCTCGGTCCAGGCTTGTTGTCTGGAGTGGGCGATGACGTGGTCTTGGCTCAGGATTGACGGAAGGACCAAAAATGTCAAACGGATGTCGATTTTCGGAAAGAGTCAGAGGCTCTGCCGGTCGTCCCAAAATCGCCGACCCGATGAAGCGCGCCGATCTCCGGTCGCCTTGGAAGGGGAAAGCGGACTACAGGAACGTGTGTGGACTCAATGGGAGGGAAAGGCTAGGGGGCTGGAGTTGATTTCCGTGTGGGGCGAAGCCGTTCGGAGAGTACGGGGTACTGAGCGGAACCCATCCCGAAGTTACCGGTCGCGTTGTCTGCTGCGATGACGCGCAGCGTGATGCCGTCGGGTGCGTCTTTGGACATCGGCACGAAGAACGGCGATTCGAAGCGACTCTTCTCGCCCGTATAAAACATTTGCAGGCGCTCGACGATCCGGTCGCCGAGCAGGAGTTCCGCATAGATATGGACCTTGCGGGAATCCCAGTCGCTATGCGGGCGGACCAGCGCCCCCGAGAGGGTGCGGACTGATGCGCGCAGCATGACATCTTCCTTGGCGATCAACGGTTCGCCTGGTTTCGGATGGTCGATCTGTACCAGGTACCCGTAGAGGTGCAGCACGATGCCGTCATTCGTCAGGTCGTGTCCGGGGATCAGGAGGACCGTCGTGCTTGCCCGCTGCAAGGCGTTGGGATAGGCCAGCGGTCCTTCGGCAGCAATTTCGACCAGCGTGGGGCGCGTGAGTTCGAGTGTGGTGGAGAAGGACGCCGCCGAACGGCCGCTGTAGAGCGGTTCGTCCATGAGGTGCGGCGTGCGCATGATCTGGGTCTGATCGCCCGGTTCTCCCTGTTGAAGGCCGGAAGCCAGGAGTTGCCCGGTTGTCACATCGGTAACGGTGACGCGCGCGCCGCCGACGTCGTGGCCGAGGACCAGGGAGCGGTGCGCGACGACTCGCACGAGTATGGTGGTGGGAAGGGGATCGTTGTAATGGGTTTTGCTCTCGAGTTCGGCCTCGGAAGGGTCCGGTGTAAACGCCGCACCCGTACTGCTCAGGAGCGCGAGGAGGCAGGTGCCGATCAGTCGAGTGAGGAGGAAGCGGTTCATTTCACTTTGGTGCCGGGCTCCACGTCTTCGATGAAGGTGGCGAGGCCGCGCACTTCGCTGTCGCCCGCCGCGAGGACCATGCCTTGTGATTCGATGCCCATCAGCTTGGCCGGTTTCAGATTCGCCACGATGACGATGGTTTTTCCGATCAGTGTTTCCGGTTCGTATTTTTTGCCGATGCCGGCGACGATCTGTCGTTGTTCACTGCCGAGGCTCACCTGGAGCTTGAGCAGCTTCTCGGATTTTGGAACCCGCTCCGCCGCCAGTACCTTGGCTGCCTTGAGCTGCACCTTCATGAATTCGTCGATGGTGATCTGCGCCGGTTGCGCGGCAGCGGGGGCGGCGGCCGAAGGGGCTGCGCTCGGGGTTGCAGCGGCGGCGGTCGGAGCGGCTGGAGCCGGAGTGGCTGGGGTCGGTTGTGCGGGGGTTGATGTATCGGTCACGTGCTTGGCTCCTTGTGGTTTGGATTCGATGCGAGGGAAGAGCGAGGCGCCCTTCTGGATGCGGCTTCCAGCTAGAGGTGCGTCCCAGCCGTTCTTCGTATCTGAAACCGGCTGCGACAGCTCCAGCGATAATCCAAGTTGGTGAATCATTTGCTGCGCCGCTTGTGGCATGAACGGGTACAGAAGGATGGCCAGCAGGCGAAGCGCGCGCGCGGACACATTCAACATGGTGTGCAGTTGCGGCTGCGTCTCCGGCTGTTTCGCCAGTTTCCAGGGTGCGCTCTTGTCGATGTATTCATCGCAGGCGCTGTTCAATTCCTCGATCATCAGCAGCACGTCCCGGAAGAGCAAGCCCTGGTAACCGGCTTCGACCCTGCCGGGTAGTTGCCGGGCCAGGTCTTCGATGCGTGCTTCGAGTTCCGGCAGGACCGCAGGGCCACGATCGGGAATGACGCCGGCACAGGAGCGCTCGATCATCGTGAGTGTCCGGCTCAGGAGGTTGCCGATGCCGTTCGCCAGCGCGCTGTTGATGGTGGTTACCATGGCGCTGTGCGAGAAGTCTCCGTCTTGCCCGAACGGCACTTCGCGCAGCAGGAAGTAACGAAACGCATCCGCGCCGAATTGGTCGATCATCGCGTTGGGATCGACGACGTTGCCCCGGCTCTTCGACATTTTTTCGCCATCCACCGTCCACCAGCCGTGGGCAAAAATCGAGTGAGGCAACGGGCGCTCCAGTGCCATCAGCATCGTGGACCAGTAGACGGCGTGCGTGGTGAGAATATCCTTCCCGACCAGATGGATGTCGGCGGGCCAGTACCGTAAGCCGACCGGTTTTTCCTGCGGTAGGTATTCGAGGGCCGAGATGTAATTCACGAGCGCATCGAACCAGACGTAGGTGACGTAGTCTTTGTCGAACGGGAGTTCGATGCCCCAGGAGAGTCGGGATTTCGGACGGGAGATCGACAGGTCGCCCAGCGTTTGGGTCTGCAGAAATCCCAGTACTTCGTTGCGCCGGGAGACGGGGCGAATGAAATCGTCGTGGGTTCGGATGTGGTCGATCAACCGTTCCTGATACTGCCCCATTTTGAAAAAATAGTTATGTTCGCTCAATTGTTCGATGGGACGTTTGCAATCCGGGCAGAGACCGTCGACGACATCCTTTTCCGTCCAGAACCGCTCATCGTATGTGCAATACCATCCGGTATAGTCAGCTTTGTAAATCAACTACTTATCGTAAAGATCCTGAAGATATCGTTGAACCACTGCCTGGTGTGGTTTGTCCGTGGTGCGGATGAAGGCGTTATTGGAAATGTTCAACCGTTGCCAGAGGTTTGTGAACTGCGGCGCGAGGCGGTCGCAATGGGCTTGCGGGTCGATACCGGCCTTCGCGGCGGCCTGCTGGACCTTCTGCCCATGTTCATCCAGACCAGTCAGGAAAAACACGTCGCGCTCACGGAGTCGCCAGTAGCGGGCGAGCACGTCGGCGGCCACGGTCGTATAGGCGTGGCCGATGTGCGGCACGTCGTTGACGTAGTAGATCGGCGTCGTAATGTAGAAGGTGTCGTGTTTGTTCATCTATTTTCGACTGAAGATAGCAAGATGCCAGCGATGAAAGCTAGCAGGCTGTCGATAAAGGCCGTCGTCGGCGTTCTCGGTCGCGCGTTTCCCTGCGACGTCGTCAGCCGTGCCTAGAGGGTACGCCTCAGTCGTCGTGCTTCCTGCGTCCTTGCCTGTGCGGGTATTTTCTTCGCTCGGCTGGGAGTATTTACACGGAGAGGCTTCTGGTCTATCGCGGCGTGTCGGCGGTGTCGTGAGGCGTCAGCAGGTGACGGACCCGCAGCAAGACAGTTTCGAGCGCGATCTGCACGTTCAGGTTCCGATGGGCCTGCCGCTCCAGCTTTTCGAGATCGTTGATCAGGTCCAGCAGTTCGTCGATGTCGATGCGTTCGGCCAGGGCCTGCATACCGGCTTTTTGATCCAAGTTGAGTACATGATCGGAGCCGGCGCCGACGGCCACGAGGAGCACATCGCGCAGCCAACGCAGCAGCCAGTCGAAGGCTTCCGGTCCGCGTTCTTCTTTCGACAGGGCTTCGGCGGCGGCGAGGACGGTGGTATACGATTGGAGGCCTTTGGATGAAAAGATGGCGGCGAATTCCCTCTGGCTGGTTCGTGCCTGGTCAAGATCGCATTCCAGAGCCCGCCCCAATTGCCCGTCGCTGAGCACGGCCAGGAAGTGGGCGTCGGCCGGCGGTAGTTCTCGTTTGAGGATCACGGCGGCTTCGACTTGGGTTTGCGCAGGCGCCGTCAGTCGTAGGGCTTGGCAGCGGGAGCGGATCGTGGCCGGCAGGGCATAGGGTCGGCTCGATACCAGGATGAACAGGCTGTGGTCGGGCGGTTCTTCCAGTGTTTTCAGCAGCGCATTGGCGGCGCCGATCGTCATGCGATCCGCGTCGTCGATCAGGCAGATCTTTCGATTGCCGATCAGCGGGCGATAGATCATCTGGTGTTCGATGTCGCGAATGAGCTCGATCTTGATTTGGGGGTTCGCGAGTTCGCGATCCGGTTCGATCACCATGAAGTCGGGATGGGTGCGCGCATCCACCTGGCGGCAGGCCCGGCAAGTACCGCAGGCGTCCGGAGTCTGATCGTTCGAGATGGTTTCGCAGAGCAGCGTTTGCGCGAGGCGCAGGGCGAGGAGGCGTTTGCCGATACGATCGTCGCCGTGGAAGAGGTACGCGTGGGCGAGACGATTCTGCATGATTGCAGACCGGAGCAAGGTTTTGGCGCTGTCATGGCCGATGATATCAGCGAACGGCATGGCGAGCCTGTGATGTCTGAGGTGATGGTCGGTCTGCTGCCGGCCTGTTGCGAGCTGCGCTCCGGCGGATCTTGTCGAGCATCGGTGTGACGGCCCGGGCGACGGCGAGGGCCACCGTTTCTTTCGATGCCCGCGCGGATACGACCTTGATTCGTGTGGGATGACGTTTCGCCAGGTCGAGAAATCCCGCCCGAACCTTCTGATGGAACCGGAGGGACTCGCGATCCAGTCGATTCAACTCGGCGGTGGATCGCCGTCGCGCCAGCCCGGTCGAAACGGGGAGATCGAATACCAGCGTCAGGTCCGGCGCGAGAGATTGGGTGGCCAGGCGGTTCAGTCGTTCGAGCGTGGCGATGTCTAAGCCTCGCGCATACCCCTGATAGGCGAGCGTGGAGTCGGTGAACCGGTCGCAGAGCACGAGGCTGCCACGCGCGAGGGCCGGTGCGATGACCTGGGCGACATGTTGCCGTCGCGCGGCGAGGACCAGAAAGGCTTCGGTTTCGGGCGCAACCGGTTCGTCGGCGCGATCCAGCAACACGGCGCGGATTTTTTCGGCGAGCGGAGTGCCCCCCGGTTCACGGGTTTCCACCGTGTCATATCCCTGCTTCCGGAGGTGCTCACCCAAGAGTTTGGCCTGGGTCGATTTTCCGCACCCCTCGGTTCCCTCGAGGGTAATGAACAGGCCCCGGGGTGGTCGGTTGCGTGGCGTCATGATTCTGTCTGAAAAAACGACGGAGAAAGAGGGCCGGATCATATTCCAAGTGATTGAAAATAGCAAGAAAAGGCTTGCGACGATTGGTGAAAGACCAGTATCATGCAGCTCTACCAAGGGCCCTTCAGCCGCACATGTTGAAAGCTTCACTCAAACGTTATTTTCTCACCGGTTTGCTGATCATGATCCCCTTCTGGGGGACCATCCTGATCTTGAAGACCCTGTTCGTCAGTCTGGACG
>JACOEF010000677.1 GCA_024998705.1 Nitrospira sp. | reverse complement strand
CGCGACAAACCGACGCATTACTCAACCCCTATGGTGGCCCACATGATGACACCCGGCGTGGTACAGGTTCCCGGGGATGTCTCTGTCAGCGAAGCCGCCCTGCTCCTCGACCGGGAAGGGATGCCCTGCCTGCTGGTGTAAGATAGCGAGACCACATTCGGCATCATGACCTCTGCCGATATCGTGAAGAAGGTCGTCGCCCAGGGGCTGGAGCTCCACGACGTGGAAGTCCGCACCATCATGTCGAAGCCCGTGCATTCCGTCGAATGTGATCAGATCCTCGATGACGCCACCAGCGTAATGGCCTCCACCGGCGCCTCGTTATTGATCGTCACGAAACAAGGCCAGCCGGTCGGTATCCTGACGGCGCGAGACCTGGCCCTGGCGCCCAAACGCTGCGAGACCTGCCTGCCCGCCACGATTCGCGTGACGAACGGGGAAGGCGAGGGAGCCAAACACATCGCCACCATTCGACAGCTGAGTCACGTCGGTGCCTTCATTGAGAGCCGCACGTTGCTGCTTCCCGGCACAAGCGTCATCCTCTCATTCATGCTTCCAGGAACCGACCAGAGTTTATCCGTGCGCGGCACCATTCTCAACAGCAGTTATGAGCCGGAATTCCACGAAGACCGGGGCGTGCTCGGGACTTATCCCGGGATCGACATCCAATTCGCGCCACTTCCCTCCTCCGACGAATCGAAGATTCGCGCCTGGGTGCTGCAAAATCTGCCGCGTGCCTCCGGCCTCTCCTAAACTCCGTTCCATGAATCTTTTGCTTCATCCGCATGAGGTTGTTATGATTTTCATGCTTTCCTTCTCCGACGATCCACGTCCGGAGTTTACCGTGCGTTAGGTGACAATCCATGAAAAGCCCCGCCGCCCGCTCCAAACCGACCCCGACCAAAGACGAAATTCTTACGCAGCTCAGCACCCTGCTCGACCGTCCGGACGACGACCTCCAGGCGGCGCTCATGAAGGAAATTCTCGTAGGTGTGATCCGTCTGTCGGAATCGCAGTTGGACGTCCTGGACCTCAAAATCGTCAATCGGGCCCTCAAGGAACTGCGGCATGCATTCCGAGTGTTCCAGGGCTACCGGCACCGCCTGAAGATCAGTGTGTTCGGCTCCGCCCGTACGCCTGCCGACGACCCCAACTACCAACTGGCCTTTCAATTCGCCCGGCGGATGGTGGAGGAAGGGTACATGACCATTACCGGTGGCGCAGACGGCATCATGCGGGCCTCGCAGGAAGGCGCGGGCCGCGAACATAGCTTCGGCGTGAATATCATGCTGCCGTTCGAGCAAGGTGCCAATGCCGTCATTGCCGACGACCCGAAGCTCGTCACGTTCAAATATTTCTTCACCCGCAAACTGATGTTCCAAAAAGAGTCACACGCGATTGCACTGTTCCCGGGTGGATTCGGGACCCATGACGAGGGATTTGAGATCATGACCCTGGTGCAAACCGGCAAAAGCGATCCCAAACCGATCGTCTGTCTCCAAGCCCCTGGCTGCGACTACTGGAATCACTGGAATTCCTTCATCACCGACCAATTGTTGAAGCGACACCTGATCAACGCGGAGGATCTCTCCCTCTTCACCATCGTCGATAACGTCGAAGACGCCGTCACGGAGATCCGCACGTTTTACCGACGCTACCACTCGCTGCGATTCGTCGGGCGGCAACTCGTGATCAGGCTGAAAACCCCGTTGACCGCGGCGCAGGTCGAAGAGGTGCAGAAGCAATTCAGCGATATGCTGACAGAAGGGACGTTTGAACAGCGACCATTGCTTGCCGAGGAGATCGATGAACCGGGGTTGAAGGATCTCGCGCGATTGACCTTCTCCTTCAACCGCCGGAATGCGGGACGACTCCGACAACTGATCAACCACCTCAATCAGCTTCCTTCGACGACATAGGTCGAATCAGACGTGAGGCCGGTCGATCGATCGGTCTCACGCGCCCTCTCGAGATTGCCCTTTAGTCTCCATGAACGGACATGCTAAGGTGGTGAGCCTATGAGCGCCGCCGTTATGCG
>JACOEF010000676.1 GCA_024998705.1 Nitrospira sp. | reverse complement strand
TGGAAATAGATGGCCGAGATTTGGCCGACCATCCAGTCATACAGCTCCCGATTCGTGTATTTGGTGCGAAGGAACTCCTCGACCTGCTCGTTCTCCTCGACCTGCCTCAAGTGATTGTCGCGTTCCTTCGTCGACATCGCTTCGCGAATTCGCGCGGCAGCGATGTCCTTGTCAATGCGTGCGATCTCTCGAGAAGCCAGATTCGCTTCTAACTTCCAGTTGTGGGCACGCATGATGAACTCAGCCAGACGCGAGGCCTTCTGCGCTTTGTGTCTGTGATCTGCCGCAGAGCTGCGCCAAAGGTTTGCGATCGCAGTCAGTGCTGGCCCAACATGCCGTCCCCCAAAATCCATCTCAACGCCGATGCCCCAAGGCTCCGCAGCTACGTGAAATTCAGGAATGTAGTAGGAAAAGTTTAATGCTGCGTCCCAGTTACTAGCCGCCTGCTCTGCATTTGCCGCGTCAGCCATCTCGTTCAGTTCGGTGCTCTCCTGTGCGATCATCTTGGCACCGTCTTTTTCTAAGGTAGCCGCACCGGCAACTGTCTGCGCATCGGCGGGAGCAGTGCCCTCGGCAGGAATGGTTGGCGAAGCGCCCAGCAAGGTTACATAGTGTCGATACCGCTCTGCGGCCAACTCGCGCGCAGCTTGTAGCGCCGTGATTTGAGCCTTCGCCTCCTTAATCTGATCTTCTTTGGTAGCGCTCACTCGTTTAAGCAGCGCGACTTCATGAACGGCCTGGATGCGGGACAACTCTTCAGCGTCGCGACGTTCCAAAGCACTGAGGAGCGCCGACCCCAGAGCCTTTACGTCCTGACAGAGCTCCACAGCTTTCTGAACCAGTATCTGGAAGCGATATAGCGGCGCTGGAGCAGCAAGGTCGGCGATGGCCGTGCTCAAGTCCACCCCTGCGGCTGCCGCCTTAACGAGCAGCATGGGATCGATGGGAGGCTCGAACAGAGGAAGGGTTCGACGAATACCCGCCAGATTGAGGCTGTTGCGAATCTTGAACAGCCG
>JACOEF010000541.1 GCA_024998705.1 Nitrospira sp. | reverse complement strand
GGTCAGCGCACTCGTCAGCGTCGTCTTTCCATGGTCCACGTGCCCGATCGTCCCGATGTTCACGTGGGGCTTTCGTCGCTCAAATTTCGCCTTCGCCATGATTCGCTCCTTTTCTCAGAACACTGTTTTCACAGAAACCCTAACTGTATATTCAGGCTTCCCACCGACGGACAAGCGCCCTTCCCGAACAAACTTGACTGGAGCCCACGACGCGAATCGAACGCGTGACCTCGTCCTTACCACGGACGTGCTCTGCCACCTGAGCTACGTGGGCCTTACTTCACAGTCTTCATCCGCTCGCGCACCCTCTGTCCGCACCCGTGGTCGAGCACACTGGATTTGGAGCGGGCGATGGGATTTGAACCCACGACAGCCAGCTTGGAAGGCTGGAACTCTACCACTGAGCTACGCCCGCCCACGGTGAACTAGCAACACTTCAACGATCCGCCCACGCCGGGCTCAGCCCTACAAGCCCGCGCACACCGAACAGATCACCATCAATTTCCAATACCAACCAGACGTGTCTCTCGCACACACCATCCGGCCGGACAAGCTTGGTTTGGTGGGCAGGCAAGGATTCGAACCTTGGAAGCCATAAGGCAGCAGATTTACAGTCTGCCCCCTTTGTCCACTTGGGTACCTGCCCGCTAGGCACACGTTCCAAAACTCAAGCGTATTCGACTTATTTCAAATAAATCCCAACTAGAATGACGTCATTCTCAAGAGAGAAGAACGAAAGTAAGCCTCACCACGCACAGCTCCCCAGCAAAACAACAGAGCTGGAGCGCTGATGAGATGAGGATTGATCTGGCTTCGAAAGCAGCCGATTTTATTTGCGACGCGTTCCATTGTCAAGGGGGTATGTTCTATGCAGGAACAATTCTAGGGGACGGGCGGGGCAACACAGGCGCCTCTGGCAGGGGGAACCCCTCCCGCGCGCGTGAGCACCTGATCGGCCTGGCGAATCATGTCCGTAGGACTTCCCAACACATCCTTCATCAGTCGCAGCAACTCCGGGGCAGACAGGCGGAAGTCCGGCGCCAGGAACCGCTTGCGTGCCATGACCTTTTCAGCTGGATCTTCCGGTTCGTAATACCCGCTCAAGACAGCATTCTGTTCAGCCTGACTGAGCCTGGCCATCCAGGCCGACACCTGACGCGACCGGCCAGATGAGCGAGCTTCACGTCCGCCCGCTTTCTCCACTTCCAATTGTGTCCATACCGCCCATCCCACAAACACCGCCCAGGTTTCATTGAGCACTTCCCACGATTCCGCCTCGCTGAGAAAACGCTCCTCTGTCAGAGTTTTTTTTTGGAGCACGGGGGTAATGAGGACGTGCTGGTAACGACACCGTTGCTGTTCACGGGCGAACGCCATCAGTGACGTATGCGCCGGCGAGAGCACAGCTTCCTGCTCGACAAAATCCATGTACGCATGAAATAGCTCGTGATAGAGCGTTTCCAACTCTTTATGCGTCAACCGCGCCAATGGGCGCAGCGTTCTCCCCGCTGCATTGAGAGACAGCGATCGGGCCAACACCATTCGATGCTCAGCCGGATGATACTCTGCGGCAAAGGCATGGAGATCCTCAAACTCGAAGGCCACAAACTGCGCTGGAACTTGCTCAAGGAACCGAGTGGGGAGATTGAGGGCCTTGGCTTCCGCCATGAGGGTGGCCCAGAGACGTGAGGAATCCGCAGTCGCTGCCACCGTGTCAGCCATGGCTTGGCCGACGCCCAGCCATCCCAACAACAGCCCTGCCGTCACCACGGAGAGCGCGGCTCGGCATACACTGCTC
>JACOEF010000137.1 GCA_024998705.1 Nitrospira sp. | reverse complement strand
GGTGACATGCAACATGCAGAGATCCTGCACGTTCGTTCGGTGCCCGATGCGAATGTAGTTCACGTCGCCGCGAATGACGGCATGAAACCATGCGCTGCACTCTTCACCCATCACGACGTCGCCGATGACCACGGCGGTCTCTTCGATAAAGCAGGATTGCGGGATAGTCGGGGTGATGCCCTGAAACGTCCGGATCATGCGTTCAATCTAGGATAGCTTCAGCGGAATAGCAAGAGACCTCGTTTGACAGACTTTCCCGGCGTCTCGTAGACTGCCAGGTTATTACCTCATCATTGATCACTCCATCACGCGCGAAGCGCGACAAACCCACGATCGGTTTTGTGAACCTCGGGTGTTCAAAAAACCAGGTGGATTCGGAAGTCATGCTCGGCACGTTGGTGGCCGGCGGCTTTCAACTCACCGGCGACGCGCGAGCCGCGGAAGTCGTGAGTATTAATACCTGCGGCTTTATCGAAGAGGCCAAGCAGGAATCGATCAATAGCATCATCGAACATGGGCGCTTGAAGAAGTCCGGATCCTGCCGCGTCTTGATCGCCGCCGGGTGCCTCGCGCAGCGGTACCAGGGCGAACTGTTGAAAGAACTGCCCGAGTTGGACGGCGTCGTAGGGACGGGCGAGTTCGGGCGTATTGCGGAAATCTGCCGCAGTTTGTTGGCGCCGAAAGCTCGTCAGCAGCGACTCTGGATTGGACAACCGCCCTATTTGTACGATGCCGAGACGCCACGCATTCGCCTTGGGACGCCTCACAGCGCCTATCTGAAAATTGCCGAAGGCTGTAACCGGAACTGTGCGTTTTGCGCGATTCCTATCATGCGAGGGAAGCAGCGGAGCCGTCCGATTGAATCGATTGTGGCTGAAGCTGGACGGTTGGTACAGGAAGGAGTGAAGGAGCTCAATCTGATCTCCCAGGACACGATCAATTACGGCGTGGACCTTGGATTGAAACAGGGGCTCACGGCGCTGCTTCGCGAACTGGTGACGGTGAAGGATGTGCGCTGGATCCGGCCCTTCTATCTGTATCCGCAACAGGTGACGGATGAGTTGCTGAGTCTCTATGCCGGAGAGGAGCGCATTACGAAGTACCTCGACATGCCTCTGCAGCATATCAGCGACGAGATGTTGAAGCGTATGCACCGGTTGGGAGACCGCAAACACGTCACTAAACTGGTCGAACGTATTCGAACCAAGATTCCCGGCGTCTTTTTCAGGACGGCCTTTATCGTCGGATTTCCCGGTGAGACCGATGCCATGTTCGAGGAGCTCAAGCAATTCATCCTCGAGATGGAATTCGATCGTGTGGCGGTATTTCTCTATTCCGATGAAGAAGGCACATCGGCGGTCGATCTTGACCGGAAAGTCGATCAGGCGGTCATGGAAGAGCGGCGCAATGAATTGCTAGCCTTGCAGGAATCTATTTCAGAAGCCAAGAATCGTGACTACCTCGGCCGCACCATGGAAGTCCTTGTGGATGGGATCTCTGAGGAATCTGACCGGCTGCTTGAAGCGAGGCACGAAGGGTTGGCGCCTGAGATTGACGGGGTGGTTTTCTGTGATCGCGCTGCGGCGAAGCCGGGTGAGTTTGTGTCGGTCACCATCACGGATGTGGCGGGGTATGACTTGATTGCCCAGGCGGCTGGTCGGGTCGACACTCCAGCCTCTTCTCCGACTGCTTCCACGCTCCTCATGCCCAAAAAAGCCGGAGCAGGCTACCGATAAGCCTGCGCTCACCAGTAGCCCGCTCCATACAGCCGCTCTTAGATCGTTGCGCTGAGATAGAGTGACGCGCCTCGTCGATTGACCAGGACCAGCACGGTTTGCCCTTTCTTGAGGTCAGAGGCAGCTCGGTCGAAATCTTTCATCGAAGTGACCGGTTTGCGATTGATCTCCCGGATCACGTCACCCGGCATCAATCCGGCACGCTCCGCGTCGCTCTCGGGCTCGACGGTCGTGACGACGACCCCTTGAATTTTCCCTTTGAATCCAAGTTCCTGAGCGGTCTCCCGATCCAACTCCTGTACGGCGAGTCCGGCCAGCGGCTGTTCCGATGGAACGGCCTCCGCCTTGGCAACCTGCGGGTTGTCGGGTAACTCGCCGATGGTTACGGATAGGTCTTTTTCGTGGCCATCCCGCATCACTGTCACCGTCGCTTTGCTGCCGACCGAGCTTCGGGTCACGGCGCGCTGAAGTGTCACGGCGTCTTCGATTGCGATTCCCTGATAGGACACGATGACGTCGCCTTGTTTCAGGCCGGCCTTGTCTGCCGGTCCCTCCTCCTTCACGTCGGTGACGATGGCGCCATGATTTCCCTTGACGTTGAACGACTTGGCCAACTCCTGATTCAGATCCTGTATCCCGATACCCATAAACCCGCGCACGACCTTCCCGGTCTTGACCAGACTCTCGTAGATGGGTTTACTCATGCTCGTGGAGACGGCGAAGCCCACGCCCTGGTAGCCGCCGGTCTGAGAGAAGATGGCGGTGTTGATGCCAATCAACTCACCCTTGGTATTCACCAGCGCGCCGCCGCTATTGCCTGGATTGATGGCGGCATCGGTTTGGATGAAATCTTCGTACTGCGTAATTCCCATATGTCCGCGGCCCAGGGCGCTCACAATGCCCAGGGTGACTGTGGAGTTCAACCCAAACGGGTTCCCGACCGCCAGGACGTATTCACCGACCTGGAGGCGGCCGGAGTCGCCCCAGGGGATGGTCGGCAGCTGATTGCCGTCGATCTTGACCACGGCGATATCGCTCTTGGGGTCACTGCCGACAATTCGCCCCTTGAACTCCCGCTTGTCGGGCAGTGTGACAGTGACGGTTTTCGCCCCTGCGATCACGTGGTTGTTGGTCAGCACATACCCATCCGGAGTGACGATGACGCCCGATCCCTGCCCTCCGCCACGGCGTTCCCTTGGCTCCATCGGTGGACCGAATCGTCGGGGACCGAACGGCGATCCAAAAAAATCCTCCATCCGGCCACGTGGGCGGGACGAATCAGAGACTTCTTCTGCCCCGCTCGTGGTGATGTTCACGACGGCTGGTGTAACGTTCTTCGCGACATCGGTGAATCCGGCTGCGGGGAGGCCGCCGGCCATCGTCGCCGGGCGGTCCTCGGACGCTGGTGACGGATTCGAGGCGTGTGAGGTCGTGAGCGGGAGATAGCTCCAAATCAAGGCAGCGCCCAGGGCGGCGATGCCGGCAATGGCACTGACGGACTGCGAGGGTCGTTTCATGGGGGCTCCTCCTTCTAAAGTCGGTGATCTGTGTGCGCGGGAGAAATCCCGCTACAGACATGCTGAAAGGTAGCAGCCGTGGATGAGAAACCAATTAACGCGGGATTAGAAGTCGTTAAGCTGTCGGCGGTGCGAGGGGGAGTACGATGGTGAACGTGGATCCTGCGCCCATCTCGCTCTGGACCTCGATGTGTCCGTGGTGAGCCTCGGCAATCCAGGCGCAGATGGCCAGGCCGAGCCCGGTCCCTTTTTTCGTGTGGGCACGTGCGTCGTCGGTGCGGAAGAAGCGGTCAAAGATTTGTTTGTGTGCGTCCGGGGGGATGCCGATTCCGTGGTCGCGCACCGAGAGGCGAACGGTGCGGCCTGCCACCAGCAGATCGATTTCCACCTTGCCCTGCGGGTAGGAGTATTTCACGGCATTGTCGGCGATGTTCAGAATGAGCTCCCGCAGGCGGAGTTCGTCGCCCTGCACCGTAGCGGGTTGGATGGTGCCCATGACGACATCCACCTCGCGCTCTTGGCCCAGCAGGCAGGCCTGGCGCTGGATATCCTCCACCAATGTTTCCAGACGAACCGGTTCACATTCTGTTTTGACTTGGCCCAAATCCGCCCGTGAGAGGAATAAGAGTTCCTCGACGATGCGCGACATCCGGTCGATCTCTTCCAGGTTACTTTCCAGGACGGCGATGTAGTCTTCGACGGGGCGAGGACGCCGCAGGACCAACTCGCTTTCGCCTTTCATCACCGTCAGTGGAGTCCGGAGTTCATGCGAGGCATCGCTGCTGAATTGCCGTATTTGCGCGAAGGAGGTCTCCAGGCGCGCGATC
>JACOEF010000487.1 GCA_024998705.1 Nitrospira sp. | reverse complement strand
CGGCGGAGGGGTATGTCTGTCCGGCGTTCGACACCGCAACCTCACGCTGTCGCATCTATGAGGTCCGCCCTCTTGATTGCCGACTCTACCCGTTTGCGCTGATGTGGGATGCCGCGCATGAGCAGGTGGTGTTGGGATGGGACACGAAGTGTCCCTATATGAGAGAGCAGCCTTCACCGCTCGTGGATCGGGCAGCCGACGACATTTCCCGCTGGATCGAGCAGGATGCCAGTGTGGAGACGCTTGTGCGGTATCCCAGACTCATCGGGCGGTTCCAGGACGATGTGATTGTGTTGCGGCCGCTCACTCGCTTGACTGAACGGATACAGCAGGGGCGGATGCGGGTGCGCACGCAGACCCTCACGCTCGCGGATCGGGGTCGTATGGAAGCAGCATTCGCCGTCAGCGCCGGGTACCAGGGAACCCCTCTCGCAGCAGCCTCCTTCGCCTACCATTATATCTGGCGGCATCGCTTGACCTATTCCTGGGCCAATGTGCACGACCATCTGTGCCTGTTTGCCGAATGTCCTGATGGCCTGTTCATGGTCCTGCCGCCGTTGGGGGCCGGCCCCCTTGCGCACCCGCTGGCCGAGGCGTTTCGTTTCATGCGGGAGCGAAACGGCCGTTCGACGGTGACACGGGTCGAGAATGTGCCGGACGCCTGTATCGAGGAGATTCGCGCACTGGGCTACCGTGTGACGCCCAAAGACCCCGACTATCTCTATGCCGTATCGGATCTGGCCGACTTGTCCGGTGAGTCGTTTAAATCCCCGCGTGCCGCGTGCAATCGGTTTGTGCGGGAATGGGGCGGGGTATTGGAGCCCTATGACCCGCGGGACGCCAAGGCCTGTGTCAGCCTGTTTCACGAATGGTGCGAGCAAAAGCATCGGGCCGGCGTCGATGACTGGGCCAGCGCGTTGTTGCAGGATGCCGCCGGTGCGCATGAGACGGCGTTGGCTGCCGCGGCGGAACTCGGGCTGACCGGCGCAGTCGTTCGCGTGGCAGGCCGTATTCGGGCGTATACCATGGGGGTCTGGCTCAACCCCTCGGTGTTTTCTGTCTTGCTGGAAATTGCTGATCGGGATAGTGTGGGGCTGGGGCCGTTCATATTTCGTGAATTCTGTCGCCAAGCACGCGCCAAAGAGGCATGTTGGATCAATACGATGGATGATTCCGGTCTGCCGAGTCTGGCTCAGTCCAAGCACTGGTACCATCCCGCGCGTTTGCTACCGAACTTTGTTGTGACGGAGTCCTGACTATGGCCGCCTCACTTCCAGCCGCTTCCTCACGCCGGTCTTATCCCTGGTTGCCCGTGTTGATCGTCGGCATCACGATCGTGGCATTCGTCATCGGTGTCGTCATGCTGCGCTCCATCGAAGTGCGAATGGTTGAGGCAATGGGCGAAAACCTCACCTTGGCCTCCGCTGAAATTTCGGACAAGCTGGACCGCTTGTTATTCGAACGTCACGGGGACGTTCGAATGATAGCGCGCGCTTTTGCCGAACGTTCTTCCGATAAAAAATACGTCAACGAATATCTGCAGTGGGTGAAGGAAACCTATGCGCCGGTCTACCTCTGGCTGGGCGTGACGGACACCCATGGGCGTATGGTGGCAGCCACGGACTCATCCATAATCGGTCAGGACTATAGTCGGAGCGGCTGGTTTGATCGGGTGCGGCAGACCGGAACCGTGCAGGTCGATGAAGTCGAGATTTACGAGTCAAACAACAAGATTGAGTCGGTGGCGTTTACGGCGCCCATCATAAGTGTCGGCGGCCAGTTTCTAGGTGCTGTGACGACTCGTATCGGATTGCCGATGTTGGAGGAGGTGCTCGTCGAGACCGTGCGCGAAATTCAACAAACCGGTGGTGTTGCCGGCCCCTTTGAGTATCAGTTTCTGACGAAGTCCGGGGTCGTGTTTGTGGATTCAGTCGCCGCCGAGGTCGATCGGGTAAATCTCAAAGGTATCGGTCTGCCCTCGGCGCAGTTGAGCGCGTCCGGCAAAGCGGGGTACGTCGAGGAAACGCATGCTCGTCGGCATGTGCCGGTGGTGACGGGGTATTCTCAAACCAACGGGTACAGCGACTATTCTGGGCTGCAGTGGACGATCTTGCTGCGGATGGATCGCGACGTCATTTTGTTGCCCATTCGAGCCTTGATGTGGAAGCTCGGTATGGCCGGTGTCGTCGTCTGGATTCCCATGGTGGGGCTGTTGCTGTGGGCGACCGGGCGACTGCGGGAGCAGCATCGACAGGCGCAGCAGGAGAGTGAATGGGCGCGTGCGGCGGAGGCCGCGTTACTGCAGAGTCAGGAGCGGAATCGAGTCATTGTGGATTCCGCGTTGGATGCCGTCATTTCCATGGATGCGGGTGGGATCATTACCGATTGGAACGCCCAGGCAATCAATATTTTCGGATGGGAGCGGGAGGAAGCCCTGGGGCGCCGGGTGTCAGAGACGGTCATCCCTCTTCGGGATCGGGAGGCGCATGAGCGCGGCCTGCGCCATTTCCTGGATACCGGGCAGGGCGCACTCCTTAATCGACGGATCGAGATGATGGGATCTCACCGCGACGGTCATGAGTTTCCCGTCGAAATCACCATTTCTCCTGCCCGGTTGGGCGATGCCTATATTTTCAGCGCGTTCATTCGGGATATTACCGCCCGGAAACGTACCGAGCGTCAACTCGCGTCGCAGTACGCGGTCACACGCGTCTTGGCGGAATCACGAACGCTGGAAGAAGCGGGACCGAAGATCCTGCAGGCCATCTGCGAAAGCCTCGAATGGGAATTAGGGATCTTCTGGCGGCTGGATCGGCAGGCGAGTGCGTTGCGCTGCCTGGACGTCTGGCAGTCCCCCGCGTTGAACGCCGAAGAATTTGTGGTGGCCACCTGGCAGTCTACCTTCCAGCTCGGCAGCGGACTCCCTGGGCGGATTTGGAAGGCCGGGCAGCCGACCTGGATTAAGGACGTCGTGCAGGAGGCCAATTTCCCCCGCGGCGATGCCGCAGCGCGTGTGGGCCTGCATGGCGCATTCGGATTTCCGGTTCGCGTCGGAACAGAGGTAGAGGGTGTCATCGAGCTGTTCCGGCGTGAGATCAAAGAGCCGGATGAGCAGCTGCTGAAGATGGTGGCTGATGTTGGACTGAAGATCGGCCAGTTCGGCGAACGCGCGCGGGCCGAGGATGCGCTGCGGCGCACGGAAGCGCAGCTCCAACAGTCACAAAAGATGGAGGCTGTCGGGCGGTTGGCCGGTGGCGTGGCCCACGACTTCAACAACATGCTGACGGTGATTCGCGGGTATAGCGAACTGGTGTTGAGCCGCCTGGCACCGACGGATGGGTTCCGGAAGGAGCTGGAAGAGGTCAAGAAGGCCGCCGATCGTGCCTCCGGTCTCACCGGACAGTTGTTGGCGTTCAGCCGCCGGCAGTTCGTTGCGCCGAAGGTACTGGATCTGAATGCCGTGATCCATAATATGGAAGGCATGTTGCGACGATTGCTGGGCGAGGATATCGTCGAGCTCTGTACCGTGTTGGATCCTGGGCTCGGGCAGTTGAAGGCGGATCCCGGTCAGGTGGAGCAAGTCATTATGAACCTGGCCGTGAATGCGCGCGATGCCATGCCGAACGGGGGCCGCCTCACGGTAGAAACCGGTAATGTGCAGTTCGGACAACGTAGGAACCGTCCGCCGATGGGCGCTGATCCCGGTTCCTATATCATGTTGATCGTGCGTGATACCGGGCATGGCATGGACGAAGATACGCAGTCGCATGTCTTCGAACCGTTTTTCACGACCAAAGAAAAGGGCAAGGGCACCGGGCTTGGTCTTTCGACGGTCTACGGGATCGTTAAGCAAAGTGGCGGCTGTATCGAGGTCGAGAGTAAGCCGGGGCGTGGGGCGACGTTTAAGATTTATTTCCCGCGTGTGGAGTCCGCCGCGGCGGAGGTCGAATCCGCCTCGGTCGGGGGGGATTCGGTCAAAGGCCGCGAGACGGTGTTGTTGGTGGAGGATGAGCCGGGTGTGCGGCGCTTGGTCAATGAAACTTTGCGCTTGCACGGGTATACGGTCCTGGAGGCGCGGCATGGCATTGAGGCCTTGCTCACCGGCGCCAAACATGCCGGTCCGATCCATTTGCTGCTGACGGATGTGGTGATGCCGCAGATGAGCGGGCCGGAAGTTGCCGAAAAACTCGCGACGGTTCGTCCCGAGGTGAAAGTACTGTATATGTCCGGGTATCCGGATCACCCGGCCTTTTCCAAGGGCGGCATCGATACCGAACATTCCTTCCTGCAAAAGCCCTTCACGCCTACGACGCTGGCGCAAAAGGTTCGCGAAGTGCTCGATGGGTCGAAAGTTGCCTGACTGTGACGACGCAAGAGCGTGTGGGTTCTTCTGTCTTCAGCCGGCCGCTTGAACTTCTCGCCCGTTTCCGTTTATCGTGGCGCACCCTGCACGTGATTCCATTCAAGGTAGGAGTGTCGGAATGAGCGAAGGGCGAACGGCTTCGGCGCCGAAAGGGCAGGAACAAGAGATAGACCGGTATCGAATCGCGCGCGAGCCGTTTTATGCCGAGGTACGGGGCGAGGTCGGGCTCTTCACCATCGCCGCTCAGAGCCGCATGCCGGTGATGCTGAAAGGGCCGACGGGGTGTGGGAAGACGCGCTTCGTCCAGCACATGGCCTATCGATTGGGCCGCCCGCTGATTACCGTGGCGTGCCACGAAGATCTTACGGCATCGGATCTCGTCGGACGATATCTATTGAAGGGGCAGGAGACGGTCTGGATGGATGGCCCGTTGACTCT
>JACOEF010000115.1 GCA_024998705.1 Nitrospira sp. | reverse complement strand
GTACAGGTCGAGCAGAGCCTGTGTCGGATGTTCATGCCATCCGTCCCCGGCATTGATCACCGAGGATTTCACTCCCCGCGCCAAGGTCTCCGCCGCGCCGGCCGAGGAGTGCCGCAGGACGATGATGTCGGCCTGCATGGCTTCGATGTTCCGGGCCGTATCCAGGAGCGTCTCCCCCTTTACCACGCTGCTGGAAGAGGGGGAAAAATTGATCACATCGGCGCTGAGCCGTTTGGCGGCCAGTTCAAACGACGTTCTGGTTCTCGTGCTCGGCTCGAAGAAGAGGTTGACGACCGTCTTGCCTCGTAACGCCGGCACCTTTTTGATCTCCCGGCCGGAGACTTCCTTGAAGGAATCCGCGGTTTCCAGGATCAACGTGATATCGTCCGCCGACAGGTTGGTCAGGCTGAGCAGGTCTTTCCGTTTGAGCCCCACGACAATGTCTCCGGTTACGCCCTGAGGATGACGACGCGATCCTCTTCCCCGTTTTCTTCGAGATGGACCTCAATGGCCTCTTCTCGCGAGGTGGGAATATTCTTGCCGATATAATTGGCTTTGATCGGCAGTTGCCGATGGCCGCGATCGACCAGCACCGCCAGCTGAATTTCCGCCGGTCGCCCCAGGTCGATCAGGCTGTCCATGGCGGCACGAATGGTGCGGCCGGGGAAGAGCACGTCGTCCACGAGCACCACCTTGAGATCGGAAATCTTGAACGGTACTGAGGTTTTGCGAAGGATCGGTTGATCTTTTCGGAGCGACAGGTCGTCCCGATAGAGCGTGATGTCCAATTCGCCGATGGGGATTTGGGTGCCCTCGATGTCATGGATGCGCCGCACGAGACGATGCGCCAAGTGCACGCCCCCCGTCCGGATTCCCACCAAGGCCAGATCCTTGATGCCTTTATTGCGCTCCAGGATTTCATGCGCGATGCGGGTCACGGCGCGGGCGATATCGCCGGCGTCCATCACCACACGCTCCTGCCGGTTGCCTGTTGCGGGTTCGGTTGTCATAGGTGGTTCACTCAATGGGGCATAAAAAAACCTTCCCACCGGTTTGGATGAGAAGGTGCTGGCTGTCGGACGGCGGGTTGCCGTGTCGTGTGGTCATAGTCTCCTTACCCACCTCACAGGATGAGCGTTAAAGGCGAGCCGATCTTAACGAGTTGCCCCTACCGTGTCAAGAATCCTGTGTCCCGAGCGGCCGGCGTTTCATGACGACGCGTTCATTGACTCCCTGCATGCCATTTGTTAGCTTCGTGCCGTTGAGAGGCGGTTCGACTCTCTCGACGACCATCCAGTCACCCGAAATTTATCAGCTCCCATCCTGAAAGGATCGCGCATGACTGCCTCTGCTGCCTCTACCGCCACGCCTGACCTTCTGACCGCATTGGCCAATAAGGCCACGCACCTTCGCATCGACAGTGTGAAGGCGACGACTGAAGCCGGGAGCGGACATCCCTCCAGTTGCTGTTCGGCCGCAGACCTTGTTGCGGTCCTGTTTTTTTCGGTGATGCGGTACGATCCGAAGAATCCGAAATTACCCAATAGCGATCGATTCGTCCTCTCGAAAGGCCATGCGGCGCCCCTGCTCTACGCAGCCTGGGCGGAAGCCGGGTTGTTTCCCAAATCGGAATTGCTCAAATTGCGCACCCTCGGATCTGATCTCGAAGGTCATCCGACTCCCCGTCTCTCATTCGTGGATATGGCCACCGGCTCGTTGGGGCAGGGATTGCCGGCTGGAGTGGGGCTCGCGTTTAATGCCAAATCAATCGACAAGACCGACTATCGGACCTATGTGTTGATGGGCGACGGCGAATCCGCCGAAGGCTCCGTGTGGGAAGCGGCGGAAGTGGCGCGGCATACGGCGTTGGACAACCTGTGCGCGATCGTGGATGTGAACCGGTTGGGGCAAAGCGACCCCACGATGTTGCAGCACGACATGGAGGCGTACCGTGCCCGATGGACCGGGTTCGGCTGGCATGCCATCGTGGTGGACGGTCATGATGTCGGCGCCCTCGTCGCGGCGTTCGCCGAAGCGGCGCGGACCAAGGGGCGACCTACGGTGTTGTTGGCAAAGACCTTTAAGGGGCGTGGCATCTCTTTCATGGAGAATCATCCGGACTGGCATGGGAAGCCCTTGAAGAAGGGCGAAGAAACGCAGAAGGCCCTGGATGAGCTGACACGTCAACTCAAACCCGGCTCGACGGAACTTCAGATTCCGATGCCGACTGCCACCAAAACTTCGGCCCCTGCCAAGGGGACGATGGCGCCACCACCGTACAAGCTCGGTGACTCAGCGGCGACACGTGAAGCCTTCGGCGCCGCCCTCCTGGCGCTCGGCGAGGCCAACTCGCAGGTGGTGACGCTGGATGCGGATGTGAAGAACTCCACCTATAGCGACAAGTTCGGAAAACGGTTTCCCGACCGCTTCCTGGAGAACTTTATCGCGGAGCAGAACATGTTGGGGGCTGCGGCCGGCATCGCCGCTTGCGGAAAGATTCCCTTTGTGGCCACGTTTGCCGCGTTCTTCACGCGAGCGTACGATTTCATTCGTATGGCCGCGATCAGTCAGTCGAACATAAAACTCGTCGGCACTCACGTCGGTGTGAGCATTGGTGAAGACGGCCCCTCGCAGATGGGACTCGAAGATCTGGCGATGATGTCGGCGCAACCCGGTGTGACGGTGTTGTACCCGTCCGACGCGCTCTCGATGTACAAGCTGGTGGACGCGGCGGCCGCTCATAATGGGATGGTCTATCTCCGGGCCGGTCGTCCCAAGACTCCGGTGATTTATGGCGCGGATGAGACGTTCCGGATCGGCGGTTCCAAGGTTGTCCGGCAGAGCGCAGCCGACCAGCTGACGATCGTGGCGGCAGGTGTGACGTTATTCGAGGCCTTGAAGGCCCATGATCAGTTGAAGGCAGCCGGAATCACCACTCGCGTGGTCGATCTGTACAGTATCGTGCCGGTGGATCGGGCGACGTTGCTCGATTGTGCCCGGGCGACCGGTGGACGCTTCCTGACGGTCGAGGACCATTATGCACACGGAGGCATCGGCGATGCCGTCTTGAGCGCGCTCGCATCGGAAGGCGTGCGGGTGCACAAATTGGCCGTTCGGGAAATCCCGCGCAGCGGGAAGCCGGATGAGCTCGTCGATCATTTCGGTATTGGAGTACGCTCGATTGTCGAAGCTGCCAAAGAAATCGCCAAAACAGCCTCCCGCTGAACAATCCGGTTCCGACGTTCCGGTTGGGCTGAATCAGATTCCTCTCCTCCAGATCCTCAGCGCCCAGGATCGCCAGAAGGTCCTGGGCGAAATGACGGAAACCCGTTACGGCAAGGGACAGTATATCTTTCGTGAGGGTGACCCCACGGAGTACTTCCATATCGTCAAGGAAGGGTCGGTCAAGTGCGTCAAATCGTCCCTCGACGGGAAAGAGTGTACGTTGAAAGTGCTCATGCCCGGCGACCTGTTTTGTTGCGATGCCTCGGCCTTCGACGGTGCTTCGCACCCGGGCACGGCCCAGCCCATGGGGGATGTCAGCGTGTTGCGGATGAAAAATGACGCGTACTTCAAGATGTTGCGCGCGAATCCCGATGCCGCGATGGAAGTGATCCGCTACCTCGGCAACCGTCTCAATGAAGCGCAGGAAAAAGCGAAGGTCCTCGCACTGGATCGAGCCGACCAGCGCCTGGCGGCTCTCCTGGTGAACCTGGCTGAGCGAAGCGGCATCAAGGAACCCAACGGAATTCGAGTTTCCGTTCGTCTTACTCGTCAGGATATGGCGAATATGGTAGGCGTGACCACTGAAACCGCCATTCGAATCATGGCGCGCTTCAAGAAGGATCGCCTGGTATCCGGAACTGCCGCCCGCCTCGTCATTCGAGATCTCCTGAAGCTCAAGCTCCTCGCTTCCACGTAATTTCTTTCACGACAACACGAGTATCTTTGGAAACATTACATTTGTCATGTTTTATTGCGTCCGGCCTGCGTATGGTGTAGCAGACGCGCGACATTCCATTCTGGAATGTCGATCTGGGAGCAAATGAGCTTTCAGGCGCAGAGAGAATAATTTGAATTACAGGAGGCATGAATGCACGAGCAGACACGGAGTAACAATCACGGACGCGACCGGTGCAAGGTGGCGGCGCTGTTGGGAATGACGCTGGGGATGGTGGCCAGTATGGCCATGCCCGTCCAGGCCAAGACCCACGATATTCAGATGACGGCGGTGGAGACGGATATCGTCATCGACGGCGGCGGGGAGAAGTATGCCGCCTGGACGTTTAATAAGCAGTTTCCCGGGCCCGTGGTGCGGGTGACTGAAGGTGATACCGTCAATTTTACGTTGACGAACCCAAGCACAAACAAGAATCCGCATGCGATGGACTTCCATGCGGCGGAAGTTGATTTCTTGAAAAATTATCGGGCCGTCAACACCGGCGAAAGCATCAGCTTCACGTTCACGGCCAAGAAGCCCGGGGTATTTTTCTATCACTGCGGCGCCCCGCCCATGATCCAGCACGTTGCGCGCGGGATGTTCGGTGCGATCATTGTGGATCCAAAAGATGCCAAAGTGTGGCCGAAGGCGGATCGCGAATACGTGTTGGTGCAGTCTGAGTTCTTCAAGAATCCAAACGATGTGCAGGCGATGTTTGATCGCAAGTAAGACGGCATGATGTTCAACGGCGGCATCTTCAAGTATCACCCCTTCGTGACCGGCGGGGGAAAACTGGATGCCAAGCCAGGAGAACGGGTGCGGATTTATTTCGTCAATGCGGGCCCGAACGAGTTTTCTTCGTTTCACCCGATCGGCGAGATTTGGGACAACGTGTATGAGAGCGGCAACCCTGCCAATAATCTGAAGGGCGTCCAAACCTACGTGGTGGGACCGGGCAGCGCGGCCACCTTCGATGTGGTGGTGGAATCTGCTGGAGCCTATCCGCTGGTAACCCATTCACTCACAGGAGCCTTGCGGGGAGCGATCGCGGTGTTGTTGGCAGGCCCGGATGCCAAGCCGGCGCCGTTGATGCCGATGGTGCCATGGGAGTTGCCCGCGAAGTAAGACGAGTGGTGTTTGTGAACGAGCCCAGCCGGCCCTCACGGGCGGCTGGGCTCGGGGACGGGAAATCGTGAACAATGAATTTGTACCCGGTTTGTGGTTATTGGGAGGTACCTATGCGCTTTTCAGTAACGAGCATGGCGTGCAGCTCCCTGATCCTCGGCGGCTTGCTCAGCCCAGTCGTTGCCGAAACCTCGCAGGAGCGCGTGGCCCTTTCCTTGTCAGGACCAGGCTGTGTCTCGCAACGCCCATCCATCGTCGAGGCATTGGTCCGGATTCCCGGCGTTAATCATGTTGATGTCGAAAGCGTGCCGGACCATGCACTGGTGGATGTCGCCCAGCCGGGAGTGACGCCGGAATCCCTCGCGGCGGCGGCGCACGGTGTGGCGTCGAGCGGCGGACAGTGCTCGGTTGCGCTCATGAAGTCCTGCATCTCCGCAGCCCCCTCCCCGCCACACCCGTAACGGGTGCTTGCAACGGTCCGACCTTTCAGCCAGACTCGGCAGCGCTGATCCGACTGCCGCGGAGACTCTCAGTGCCATGGGGAGCAAATGGTGGAGACTGGCCTGGTGCCTGGTAGCGATGGGCGGAGCATCGCTTCTGCCTGGTGCGCCCGTGGCTGCCCAGGAAGCAGTCCTCGAATTCCCCATCAGACCCTTTAATGTTGATGTCATGTTGCGCCAGCAGACGTTCGCCCCCGACGACCGGGAGATCGGCGTGCAACTCGGGATCACGGCGTTACGTTACGGCAACGTGGAGGTTCGGACGATCTACCAATTCTTCAGCATCCATACCCAGGAGTTCCGGACCGACCAACATTCGCTGTTTCTCAATCCTCGCTGGAATAACTTCATCGACATTCTTGATTTCCCGAAGCACAAACCGCTGAGTCGGACGATTCGCCACATCCTGTTCGGTCCCTTGGAGGATCGGGCCGTCCCGTATGTCGGGCTTCTGGCCGGGGGCGTGTTGCCTGGTCCTGGAAACCATGCGCCGGGTCATTTGATCGGAGGTCAGGTGGGGGTTCGATTTCCTGTCGCACAGAGTCTGTCGGTCGATATCAGCGTGCAGTATAGCCAGTACGGTGTGGATTTTCGCGGTGAGGCGGGGCAGGCGCAACAATGGGTATTTCTGACGGGCGTTCGGTTTTAATGCAGGCCTCCTGTGTCCGCATGGGATGGATGGCGCTCCTCTGTCTGTTCCTTCCCGGTTGCGGGCTCTTGATCGACGCGGTCGAGCATGTCTGGCCCGTGACCGGCAACAAGGTCGATATCATTTGCGAACGCGAGCGGGTGCAAGTCGGCTTGGCGATGGAGCCGTTTCGTCCGTTCGTGTTCCCGACGATTTGGACGGACGAGGGCGCTCGTGTCACGGGGCTCGACGTCGAGCTTGTGCGGGCGATGACCGACGAATTGTCCCGACGGTGCGGCCGGCCGGTGACTCCTGTGTTGCACCTCGTACGCTTCAGGGATCTCTTCAGGCTGCTCAATGAAGGGCATCTCGACTGGTTCGTATCGGCCGTGGCGACCAACACGCCCGCGCCGACCCGGGCCGGTGTGGCCTATTCCCTACCGTACTTTTACGGTGGAGGTATCAGCGGGATCACAACAAGTTCTGCGGTTCTTGAGCGAGTCCGGGCTAATGTGCGGGAGCAGACGAGTCACCCCACTCCCGACCGGCTGGCTGCGACCAGCCATGCCTTGGACGGGCTGACGATCGCGGTGCAGGGTGACACCAGCGCCTATTATTATGCCGAGGCAAATCTGAGTCCCGACCGGTTGATCCTGTGCGATTCGCTTCCCGCGGCGTTTGAGTATGCGGACTCGCACACGGAGCCACGTATTGACGTCATTCTCGGTGCGCAGCCGGTCTTAGCGTACATGGTGAAACGGGTTCGCAAAGATTGGTCGCTGCTCACTCGCGAAACTGGGGGCCCATTGTTCCTGACCAAAGCCGACTATGGAGTTGTCGTGGCCGAAGAGAGTTACCGACTGCGGTGGTTGCTGAACGACCTGTTGCTGAAACTGGACGAATCGGGCCGGCTGCGTGACATGCGAACACGCTGGATGGATGAAGACTATGCGTTCCCACGGCGGGCGTCGCTGGAGGGACTGCCGTTTGATGTGGAAAAGATGGCGGCTCATTACATACAGGGGACCTGTCGCGCCAAGTCGGGGTCCTGATGTCTTGGACAGGAGGATGATCATGAGATGGTGCGCGCTGTTCAGTCTGATGGTGGCGGCCCTGCTGGTGACCGGTCAGCCGCAGACGGCCGGTGCGGTGGAGCGAGCGGAAGCGGAGGAAACGGCGCGATTGCTGGCGAAATTACTGGAGTCCGGGCGCACGGTGATTGAGCGGAATCAATCATTGATCGATGATCCCCACAAGGGTGAGAAAGGGTTCACGCCGGAACTGTTCGAGCAGCAACTCGTGCGGGAGTTTCAGGCCAAGACTGGGATCGACCTCGCCGCATTACCGACCGCTCCGGTTTCCATCATCATCCCGCCGATGGCTAAGGAACTGCTCCCTGCCCTCGTTCAGGCCAGCCGGGAGGTGGTTCGAGACGCGCAAGTCGTCATCAACCAGCGAGGCATCGGCTATAAGAATTTTATTCCGGCCACCTATGGGAGCCAGGCGTCCGCCCGGTTCTCAAAGGCTTCCCATGTGCGCCTGAAGCAGACCGCCATTCAACCGCGCAATCCAAAAAACGAACCGGATGAATATGAAGCCTCGGTCCTGAACTGGCTCTCAGGAAGACCGCGTGCCGAAGCCTATGTCAGTGAGCTCACGGAAGAGGGGCGCACGCTGCGCGTGGTGATGCCGATCTATTACGCGAAGGACTGTCTTGTGTGCCATGGCGCGCCGAAGGGAGATTTGGACATTTCAGGCTACCCCAAGGAGGGGCACAACGAGGGAGATCTTGCCGGGGCCATTACCGTTACGGCCCCGCTGAGTCCGCGAAAATGAGCGGTCATTCGGCATGACCGGAGGCGCGTGGAGTGCTGAATGAGGATGGGCGGATGTTACGACAGACTCGGCGCGACAAACACCAGCACTTTCAGCCGCTGCTGCGTATGATTCTTCACTCCATGCTCATCGCCCGCCGGGGCCATGGTACCCTGGCCTGGTCCCAGCACCTGCTTCTCTGAGCCGACCTGAAAGGTACCTTCTCCTTCCAGCACGATGTAAATCTTGTCCTGCTCACCGTGAATGTGGCCCTTCTGTTCCTGGCCCGGCTCGAAACAATAGATGTCACAAAAGAAACGGGGTGTTTGGAAGAGGTTATTCTTCTTCATTTTCTCGGCACTGAACTGCTGATAGTCTGAGAGCGTGATCACTTTCATGTCGTGGGCTCCGCGGGTAAGGATGAATGAACAGGGTCCGGCCTGTGCAGGCGCGTGATAATCGGGTCGACGGAAATCAGGTGACGCGTGAGCCCCAAGTCCGATGCGGGCAGGCCCATCGCGAGGCCGAGCAGTTGCGGAAGATGCAGGATGGGAAGGTTCAGCGCCGTTTTGACGGCCTGCCCTGCGCGTTCCTGGTAAATGTCGAGGCTCATGTGACAGAGCGGACAGGGTGTCACCATAAAGTCCGCCCCGTGCTCCTTCGCATCTTTCATATTAGTTCCGGCCATGGCGACCGCGATGGCTTCTTTTTCCAAAATGATCGGAAAACCGCAACACTTGGTTCGCCCAGCATAGGCGACCGGTTCCCCTCCGACGGCGCGAATGATTTTTTCAAGCGAACTGGGGTTCTCCGGATCGTCGAATCCCAAT